>CAJUPF010000031.1 GCA_910588565.1 uncultured Lachnospiraceae bacterium | reverse complement strand
CAAAAGCATCCTGCTGGGTCAGCTTTTTATTCAGTTCCATACTGATGCTTGCAAACATATTTTTCAAATCCTCGTTCCCCGCGATTATGCAGTCTCCGATTAACTGCGGCGCGATTGCCATGCTGGCGGGTCTTGTGATTGTTCCGGTTGTAAGCCTGTTCACGCCAAAACCGGATCAGAAGATGGTTGACAACGCATTTGCCTGCTATGAGGAAAAAACAGAGGTTTCCAGAAAAACGGCTTTGGGAAAATAACGGACAGTATAGAAAGACAGTCAGAAGATATGGCATTGGGTTACGCATTGTGCCGTTCTTCTGGCTGTTATTATGTATTGCGCACGTCTGGCGCGCCCAATAGCAAAATTGCAGCAGTGATGTTTACGGCTGGTGTTCGTTTACATATTTTTTGATGGCGGAAAAGCTCTCTTTGCTTATGGTATGTTCCATCCTGCATGCATCTTCAGCAGCAGTTTTTTCATCTACCCCCAGATTTTTTAACCATTCGGATAAAAAGGTATGTCTTTCATAAATCATATCCGCAATCTCACGTCCGGTATCTGTCAGCGTAATAAAACCGGAATCAGTTACTTCTATATATCCATTTTCCCGCAGTTTTTTCATAGCGACACTGATGCTGGATTTTTTAAAATTCATTTCCGCCGCAATATCCACAGATCGTACGACAGGAAGCCGTTTGCTTAAAATCAGGATTGTTTCCAGATAATTTTCGGCAGATTCATGTATTGTCATATCAAAACCTCCAATTTACTAAAAAATTTAAAGATAACATATTATAGCACATTCCGGCAAAAAATAAAATGAAAATATTCTGACAGTATTATGTTCTTTTTGCTCTGGATATGCTATAATAAGAAGAATTGCGGAACGTAATTTTCAAATACGATCCAGAAATGGAGGTGGAATATGAAGACAATATACAAGACAGATAATGGAATCCTTTCACAGAAGAAGACGTATGAACCGGATGTCTGGGTCAATCTGATATCGCCGAATATGGATGAATTAATGGAAACAGCCGATTATTATAATATTGATATCGCTGATTTAAGGGCAGCTTTGGATGAAGAGGAAAGCTCCCGTGTGCAGTTAGAAGACGGTTATACGATGATATTGGTGGATATCCCCTCCGAAGAGATACGAAGCGAACAGCGTGCATATACGACCATTCCTCTTGGCATTTTGCTGGTAGACAATGCGATTATTACCGTATGCAGTGACGATACGGTGATTCTGAATTATTTTTACAACAACCGTATGCGTGGATTCAGTACGAAGAAGAAGATGCGCTTTGTCTATCAGGTATTGCTGCGCACCACATATCTGTACCAGTCGCTGCTGCGGGCAATCGATAAAAAGAGAAGCGAAATTGAGAAACGTGTGGGAACGGAGACGACAGAGGATAAGGATTTAATTAATCTGCATGAATTAGAGACAAACCTTGTCTACTTTGCCACTTCCTTAAGCGCCAATAAAGTCGTATTGGATCGGCTGACGCGTTATGAACGGATTCAGCAGTACCCGGAGGACAAGGAATTGCTGGACGACGTTATTGTAGAGAACCGTCAGGCAATTGAGATGACCAATATTTACCGTGATATTATTCATGGTTCGAGGGAACTGGTTTCTACGATTATCAATAACCGTTTGAATAATGTGATGAAATTTCTGGCATCTATTACGTTAGTGATGGCGATTCCTACGATTATATCCGGCATCTATGGCATGAATGTCAGCGGCAAGTGGATGCCTCTGGCGCAGACGCCCCATGGATTTGCGATTATCTGTGCTCTGATAGCCGCCACATGTATTGTGGCGCTGATTATCTTAAAGCGCCGGAAAATGTTATAATCAGGATGATACAGGCAGATGGGATACTTTGTCAGGAAAACAGGAAAAGGAGTGTAACTATATGACAAAAGAACAGTATGAAGCCTGGTCAGCGCCATTCAAAAGGAGAACAGCAGGCGTCAGAATGCTTTTTCTGGCGGATAAAATGATAACCGTCCTGGTGTTTGTGTCCTATCCGCTGCTGTTGTTGTATCTGGCGTCTGTCAGTAATTGGAAGGAGTTGTCTGGCTGTATTTGTATCCCGGCAGCTTCTTTTTTGCTGGTGTCGCTGTTTCGCAGAAAATATTCTGCGCCAAGACCCTATGAAGCGCTGGATATCAGACCTTTGATTCCAAAAGAGACAAAGGGCAGATCATTTCCAAGCCGCCATGTGTTTTCGGTTTTTATGATAGGAATGACATATCTGGCTGTAATTGGGCCGTTTGGGCTTGTTATCATGGCTCTTGGGGTTGTGATGGCTTTTATCCGGGTCATCGGAGGGGTACATTTTCCAAAAGATGTGGCGGCGGGAGCGTTGTCAGGGATTTTTTTTGGATTGAGTTATTTTATACTGTTTGGGCGCTTACTGTAACGGTATGTTCTGCAATAGAAAAAGCTTCCGGGAAAATTATTTCCCGAAAGCTTAAGTTACAGTATTATTCATCAATGGAATAGTTGGGAGCTTCTTTGGTAATGTGGATATCGTGCGGATGGCTTTCTTTTAGGGAAGCGGCGGAAATCTTCACAAACTGCGCTCTGTCATGAAGCTCAGGAATCGTAGGACATCCGCAGTAGCCCATACCGGAGCGGATACCGCCGATTAACTGGAAGATGGTATCTTCCACGCTGCCTTTATAAGCGACACGGCCTTCCACGCCTTCCGGCACCAGTTTTTTTGCGTCTTCCTGGAAATAACGGTCTTTGCTGCCGTTTTCCATAGCCGCAATGGAACCCATGCCGCGGTATACTTTGTATTTTCTTCCCTGGTACAGTTCAAATGTTCCGGGCGCTTCGTCGCATCCGGCAAACATACTTCCCATCATACATACATTAGCGCCTCCGGCAAGCGCTTTGGTCATATCTCCGGAGTACTTGATACCGCCGTCTGCAATAATCGGAACGCCATATTCTTTCGCGACTTTGTAGCAGTCCATAATCGCTGTCATCTGCGGAACGCCAATACCTGCAACGACACGGGTCGTACAGATAGAGCCTGGCCCGATTCCGACTTTTACAGCGTCCGCACCGGCTTCAATCAGAGCTTTTGCGGCTGCTCCGGTTGCGATATTACCTGCGATCACCTGCAGATCGGGATATTTGGCTTTGATCTGCCGTACTGCTTCTATAATATTTTTAGAATGGCCATGTGCGGAATCTACGACGACGACGTCAACATGTGCGTTTACCAGCGCGTCAATACGGTCCATCATATTGCCGGTAATGCCGACTCCGGCGCCGCAGAGCAGACGGCCCTGATCGTCTTTGGCGGAAGAGGGGTATCGGATTTGCTTTTCAATATCTTTGATTGTGATAAGTCCTTTTAGATTGTAGTTCTCATCTACAATAGGAAGTTTCTCTTTTCTGGCTTTTGCAAGGATCTGTTTGGCTTCTTCGAGAGAGATTCCGACAGGAGCCGTAATCAAATCTTCCGAGGTCATGGATTCGCTGATTTTTTTTGAAAAATCTGTTTCAAATTTCAGGTCACGGTTTGTGATAATTCCGACAAGCTTTTTGCTTCCGGTCTGAACAATCGGCACTCCGGAAATACGGAACTTACGCATCAGGTCTTCTGCATCCTGTAATGTGTGATCCGGATTCAGGGAAAATGGATCGGTGATTACGCCGTTTTCAGAACGCTTTACCTTATCGACTTCATCTGCCTGCTGGCTGACTGACATATTCTTATGGATAATACCGATGCCGCCCTGTCTTGCCATGGCAATTGCCATTCTGTGTTCGGTTACCGTATCCATACTGGCGCTCATCATTGGAATGTTCAGTTTGATTTTTTCAGTAAGATGGGTTGTTAAATCAATCATATTGGGTGTCACTTCGGAATACTGCGGAACTAGTAATACGTCATCAAAAGTAATGCCTTCGCCAATTATTGTACCCATTTCAGGCCCTCGCTTTCTTTAAAAATAATATATGGATGAAACAAGATAAGGGGAACTGTAAAATGTCAACCTGTTTTACAAGCTTGTTTTTTCGGTAAATATATTTATAGAAGATATAGCGTAAATTCTGTTGAAAAACAGCAACCTCATTAGAGATAGCAAGCATCGGGTTGCATTAGCCGTAATCCTGTTTCTCCTTATCTTGTTTCATCCATAGGTTAATAGTTAATAATGAAGTATTAATTCTAAAAATACTAGCAAAAAAGGATAAACATGTCAATGAAAAATTGGTGAGTTGGTAAAATTGTATAATGCATATGGCGTTAGAATAGAAAAGTTTGTGTTGTTTTGCAGAAAATGGTGTGATAATATAGAGCTTGTGAAGAAATTCCATTTTTTAAAGAAAAACGAGGAGGAGTCATTATGACAGAACTGAAAGTAAAAGTTCAAAAAGGTATTCTGAAACGCGCCGCAGCATTGGCTATGTCAGTATGCCTGGGAATGACAATGTTGCCGACAGCAGCATTGGCAGCAGATGATCAGACAGTAAAGAGCATTAGCATTACAGCTGACAAAACAACATTGACAGCGGCTGGGGCAGTAGCAAAATTAACAGCAAATCTGGAGTATGAAGATCCAGATAATCCAAACCCGACAGATAATCCGGATAATCCAAACCCGACAGACAATCCGGATAATCCAAATCCAACGGATAATCCAGACAATCCGGATAATCCAAACCCAACGGATAATCCAGACAACCCGGATAATCCAAACCCGACGGATAATCCAGACAACCCGGATAATCCAAACCCGACGGATAATCCAGACAATCCGGATAATCCAAACCCAACGGATAATCCAGATAATCCAAACCCGACTGAGAACCCAACTAAGAACCCAAGTGAAAGCCCGACTAAAAATCCGACAGAGGGAACGAATGAAGAAGTAGAGAGTACGGGTGTTGACGCTCAGGTTAAATGGAGCATTAAATCCGGTAGCGAGTTTGTAACATTAACTAGCAATGGAACAACTGCTACAGTAACCGCAAAATCAGTTACATATGGCCAGGCTGTTATCGTTGCAGAAGCAGGCGGCAAAGAAGATCAGATTACAATTACTGTAAATATCGCAAATCAGGGAAAACCAGATGATGAACAGCCAGTCAAAGTAGATAAGGTAACAATTGCTCCAACAGCGCTTACCTTTGATACCATTGGCGCAACCAAAACCCTGACAGCAACTGTAACTCCGGCAAATGCAAAGAATAAAACAGTTACCTGGAAATCAAGCAATGAAAAAGTTGCAACAGTAGCAGGCGGTAAAGTAACTGCTGTTGGAAACGGTACAGCTGAAATTACTGCAACAGCAGATGGCAAGAGCGCAAAAGCAACTGTAACTGTAAGCCAGAAGACAACAAAGGTTGCGATTACATTAAACGGCCAGGCAGTAAAAGGCAAAACGTTAAAGAGCAGCTTTAATAAGAAATACACATTAAAAGCAGTAGTATCACCGACCAATGCAGATGCAAAGAATGCAGAAGTGAAATGGTCAACTTCCAATAAGAAGATTGCAACTGTTAACAGCAAGGGTAAAGTAACTATCAAGAAAGCAAAAGGAACGGTTACGATTACTGCAAAAACTGCAGACGGCCAGAAAGCGTCTGTTAAATTTAAAGTCAGCAAAGCAAAGGTTAAAGTTTCCAAAATAAAAGTTGTCGGAAGCAAGACAATGAAAACTTCCGGGAAGAAGAAAAAACAGACTTTAAAAGTTGCGATTACACCTGTAACTGCAGATAACCAGAAGGTTACCTGGAAATCTTCCAATACAAAGATTGCGACTGTCAACAGCAAAGGTAAAGTAACAGCAAAGAAAAAAGGAAAAGTTACAATTACTGCAACGGCAAAAGATGGAAGCAAAAAGAAAGTTAAATTTAAGATTACAGTAAAATAATTGCAGGTATAAAATAATAACAGGGGATAGTGGGGAGTGAAAACTTTGACTATCCCTTGTTCCTGCTATTGTACAGAGATCTTGGCAGATGGGGAGCTATATGAAAAATAATCAGAAGAATGGAATCAATACGTCAGAGATGGCAGGCAGAAGTTTTACTTATCTATACCTGCTGGTAATGCTGGGATTGTTTCAGCCTTTTTTTCCAGGAACCATTTTTGGGATTCTTGAAGTGAAAAATGTTTTTTTTATCATTGCTGCAGGAATCTATATCTGCCTGACAGCGGTTCCGTTTCTGTATCAGGGGATCGTCAGAATAAAAGAAGGGCAAAAACCAGAGGTAAGAAGAGCGGATTTGTTTGCGCTGCTCTATCTGGTGGCGATTCTTGTTTCTACCATGGCTGCATGGAACAGAACATATGCTGTTTTTGGCAATACAGAGAAAAGAACTGGTGCAATTGTTATGCTTTTGTGCCTGATGACCTGTTATGCGATTAAAAAATATGCCAGGGTAGATGCAATTGTAATATGGGCTGGCCTGCTGGGGAGCCTGTTTATTTATCTGTGCGGAGTGTTTACTGCATGCAAGGTGAATTTCCTGGGGTTACAGACAGGTATGACAGAAGCGCAGCGAATGATTTTTCCCAGTCCGATCGGCAATACGGATTTTAATGCTTCCTATATCAGCCTGATGCTTCCGGCTGCGATGGCAATGTTTTTGATATGCCAGGAAGCGTTTACAAAACGTGTACTAGCTGTGTATAGTTATATAGGGGTTCTGGCTGTTTTTTGCATACGGGCAGAAAGCGCAGTTGTTATGCTGGGCAGCTCCTTTGCGCTGCTGCTTTATTTTGCATTGGAGCAGGAACAGTGGATTTTGCGCTATATTTCAATGGTACAGATTTTTATTGCAGCAAATATAACGGTATTTTTGATGAAACTCCTGCTGAAAGATCATATGTACAATTTTGATGGGCTGGGCGGGTTTTTTATTCAGCCTGGAATGATTGCATTTGAAGCGCTTTTATTTATTTTCCTGTTCTGGCTCCAAAAAAAGAAGGATTGTCTGAAAGAAAAGTATATTCGGCAGCTGCAGAAACTGTATAAATATGCTGTTTTGATTATCATTATCATCGGCGTGGCTGTAGCTGCGGCAGTGAATCTTTTGTTTCAGGATCAGGCGGCGGGAACTATCCTGAAGTATCTGCTGCTGACAGATCAATCGTTCAGCGGAAGAGGGTATATCTGGATTCGTACCGTAAAGGCATTTATGGAACTGCCCATTGTCAATCAGATATTTGGATGTGGGCTGGGCTGCTATCATTGCTTTATTGAACCGTTTTATGGGGCGGAAATGTATGAAATGGCTCAGATTTTATTTTACGAACCCCATAATGATTTTCTGTATGTGCTTTCTACAACAGGAATCGTAGGTGTGATTGGTTTTTTTGGGATGATAGGTTCCGCAATCGTATCCGCTCTGCGAAGAAGAAAGGACAGGGAAATGCAGTTGATGGTCATTGCGGCGCTGGCGGCATTTCTTGTACAGGGACTGGTAAATAGTTTTACAATATTTGTGATTCCTTTTTTGTTTATTATACTGGGAATGGCAGATTCAGAACCGAAAGGAAGAGTATGAAAAAGAAAAAGAAAAAACAGGAAACAATCAGTACCCCGGATTTGCTGGGCAGGGGTGCGACATGTGTCTATCTGGCAGTTATGCTTGGAATTTTTCCGGTATTTTACCGTGACAATCTGTTTGGGATCAGTTCTGTAAAGAGAAGTTTTTTTCTGATTGTTACGGCAATTTATCTGTGTATGATGGCAATTCCCTTTTTTGGAAGAAGTCTTGAGTGGCTGAAAAAGAAGAAAATGCCTGGATGGAAAGCCTGTGATATCTTTGCGGGCCTGCTGCTGCTTTCTGTTATTTTTTCCACGATTTTTGCATTGGATGTAAAAGAAGCGATACTGGGCGTTTCCGTAAGGAAAGTAGGGGCAATTGCTATGCTTCTGTGCCTGCTGGTTTTTTATGCTGTAAGAAACTATACCATATTCCACAGAATCTGGTTTTGCGCATATCTGGCAGGGAGCGCGTGTATCTATCTGTTTGGCGTTCTCGTGACCTGCGGCATTAATGTTCTGAATATACAGGAAGGAATCGATCCGTCCCAGCTGTCCATGTTTGTCAGTCCTTTGGGCAATATCAATATCAATGCCGCGTATATCAGCCTGATGCTTCCGGCGGCTATGGTATTTTTCCTTCTGTGTAAAGAAAAAGCGTATAAATGGCTGCTTGCGGCGTATTTATATCTTGGCTTTGCGGCGGCTGTCTGTATCAGATCGGACAGTGTGATTGTGGTAGTGTTTGCCGTATTTGTTCTTTTTCTGTATTTTGCGCTGGGGAACCGGGACTGGCTGCTGCAGTTTACGTATACAGCAGGGATTTATACTGCAGCGAACCTGACGGTATTCCTGTTAAGGCTATGCCTGAAGACACGGATGTATCCATTTAGCGGATTGGGCGCATTGGTTCTGAAGCCGCAGGTAATCTGCCTGGAACTGCTGGTATGCGGCATTCTGTTTTTGATTTGCTGTCTTTTAAAGAAGAAGGAGGCGGCGGCCGGGCCAGAGGCATTGGAACAGAATATGCTGCGACTGCGGAAATGGTATGGCCTGCTTCTGCTTGTCCTGTTTGCAGCGGGAGTGATCGTTCTTATCGGGCTGAATCTCTTTTTTAGGGACGCGGCGTCTGGGACGGCGCTGGATCAGCTGATATTAAGAGATGAAACGGGGAGCGGCAGAGGCTATATCTGGATTCGGACGGTAGAGCTTTATGGGAAACTGCCGCTGAAACATAAAATATTTGGCTGTGGGCTGAGTTGTTTTTATAACTTTGTTTACCCGGCCTATGGGGCGGATATGCTGGAAAAAATTAACAGCGTATTTTACGATGCGCACAATGATTTCCTGAATATGCTTGCGACAACGGGAATTGTCGGCATAGCTGCATTTTTCGGGCTTATTGGTTCGGCCATTGTCAATGCGGTTCGGAAATGGAAGGAGCAGCCGGTGCAGATTGCAGTTGTACTGGCGCTGGCAGCGTTTCTGGTACAGGGACTGGTAAACAGCTATTCGATTTTCACACTCCCATTGCTGTTTATTATATTGGGGCTTAGCTACAGTCCGATTCTGGAAGGACAGGCAGCACAATAGAAGCGCAAGAATGGAACGACGGGGTTCTGATGGGGGAACTTCGTCGTTTTAGTAGTTATAAAGGAGGCATGTATGGATTTTCGGCCATGTATTGACATTCACAATGGAAAAGTCAAGCAGATTGTGGGAAGCAGCCTGGAGGATGATGGGAACAGGGCGAAAGAGAATTTTGTATCCCGGCAGGATGCGGCTTTTTATGCTGATTTTTACAAAAAAGACGGTATCAGAGGGGGACATGTGATTTTGCTGAATGCCGTTGACAGCGAATATTATGAAGCGACCAGGCAGCAGGCGTTTTTAGCGCTGCGTACCTATCCTGGAGGCCTTCAGGCCGGAGGGGGAATCCGGGCGGAGAATGCGGAAGAATTTCTTGCGGCAGGCGCAAGCCATGTAATTGTCACCTCCTATGTGTTTTCCCAGGGAAAGATTCATTATGCGAATCTTCAAAAGCTGGTACATACCGTAGGAAAAGAACATTTGGTATTGGACTTAAGCTGCAGAAAGCGGGAGGACGCGTATTATATTGTAACTGACCGCTGGCAGAAGTTTACGGAGGAGAAAATTACGCCTGAGCTTCTGGATTACCTGATGGGGTATGCGGATGAGTTTTTAGTCCATGCCGTGGATGTGGAGGGAAAAGCTTCCGGAATTGAAGAACCTTTAGCGAAGATGTTAGGGGACTGGGCGAAGATTCCGGTTACTTATGCTGGCGGTGTAGGCAGTTTTGCGGATCTTGCGGCTTTGGAACGGGCCGGGAAGGGGCGGCTGCATGTTACAATCGGAAGCGCGCTGGATTTGTTTGGCGGAACTATGCCATATAGAAAGGTTCTGGATTTTTTATCTCACAGGAACGAACCGGACGCTGTGAAGCAGGGATAACGTTTGAAAAAGAAGGGAGCGGCATATGAGCAAATATACAAGACAGGATATTATCCGTATGGTAAAAGAAGAGGACGTGGAGTTTATCCGGCTGCAGTTTACCGATATGTTTGGGACGCTGAAAAACGTGGCTGTGACATCAAGCCAGCTGGAAAAGGCATTGAATAATGAATGCATGTTTGACGGTTCTTCGATCGAGGGATTTGTAAGGATGGAAGAGTCGGATATGTATCTGTATCCGGATTTGGATACCTTTGTGATTTTCCCCTGGAGGCCGCAGCAGGGAAAGGTAGCGCGTATTATCTGCGACATTTACCGGACGGATCGCACGCCTTTTCTGGGCGATACCAGATATATTTTGAAAAAAATGATTGCGAAAGCGGCGGATATGGGGTATCGTTTTGATGTAGGGCCGGAGTGTGAATTTTTCCTGTTTCATACGGACGAAAATGGGCAGCCGACGACGATTACCCATGAAAAAGCGGGGTATTTCGATCTTGGCCCGGTGGATCTGGGGGAAAATGCCAGACGGGATATGGTGCTGACGTTAGAAGATATGGGATATGAAATTGAAGCGTCCCATCATGAAGTTGCGCCGGCACAGCATGAGATTGATTTTAAATATGATGAAGCTCTGGTGACGGCGGATCATATTATGACATTTAAGCTGGCGGTTAAGACAATTGCAAAACGCCATGGACTGTTTGCAAGTTTTATGCCAAAACCAAGAGATGGCGTCAATGGTTCCGGTATGCATGTGAATATGTCTTTATCCAAAGATGGGAAAAATATCTTTGAAGAACCGGCCGATCCATTGGGGTTAAGCAAAGAAGCTTATTATTTTATCGGCGGAATTATGAAGCATATCAAAGGAATGGCCTTAATTACAAATCCTCTTGTCAATTCCTACAAACGCCTGGTGCCAGGCTTTGAGGCGCCAATTTATATTGCCTGGTCTGCTACAAACCGCAGCCCTCTGATTCGGATTCCGGCTTCCAGGGGCGCTGGCACACGGATTGAGCTGCGCAGCCCGGATCCTTCCGCCAATCCGTATCTGGCGCTGGCTGTCTGCCTGGCGGCGGGCTTAGATGGGATTGCATCCCGGATTATGCCGCCGGAACCTGTGACGGAAAACGTATTTACTATGCGTTTGAAAGAGAAGGAAAAACTGGGAATTGCATCTCTGCCGGAGGATTTGGGAGAGGCAATCAGGGAATTTGAGCAGGATGCGTTTATCAAGGAGATCCTTGGGGAACATATCAGCGGCAAGTATCTGAAAGCGAAAAAAGCGGAATGGGCAGATTACCGTACCCAGGTAACGCAATGGGAAACGGAAAAGTACCTGTATAAAATTTGATCCGGTAGAAGCTATGAATGTGATTATCGTATTTCCAAAGATGGAACATGGCAGATACATCAGGCGGATTCTGCAGCAGAATGGATTTGAAGTCAATGCGGTCTGTACGACGGGCGCACAGGCTTTGCAGCATGCAAATGAACTTTCCGGAGGCATTGTAATCTGCGGATACCGGTTTGCAGATATGCTCTATACGGAGCTGTATGAGTATCTTCCGCAGCAGTTTGAAATGCTGTTGATTGCATCCGCAGCCGTGTGCAGCAGCAGAGAGCGCCAGAAAAACAGAAAGGAAATCGTCTGTCTGAAAATGCCGCTTATGGTGCATGAACTGGTGCGTTCGATGCATATGATGTCGGATTCCTTTTTGCGGAAAAAGAAATGCTGCCGTGGGAAAAAGGAGCGGACAGATGAGGAGAACAAGCTGCTTTCGGAGGCAAAAGCGCTGCTGATGGAGCGGAATCATATGACAGAAGAGGAGGCGCACCGTTATCTGCAGAAGCGGAGCATGGACAATGGAACCGGGATCGTTGAAACGGCGCAGATGGTGCTGAGTATCATGGGGTAAGGATACCTTGATACCCTCTGGGGTACGCGTGCCATTTGGCAATAACAGGGCAATTATAAATAAAGGAGTGTACGATGAAGTTTACGAAAATGCATGGCCTGGGAAATGATTATGTATATGTAAATTGCTTTGAGGAGAAGGCGGAGAATCCTTCCAAACTGGCAGTCTGGATAAGCGACCGTCATTTTGGAGTGGGTTCGGACGGCCTGATTTTAATAAAACCCTCCAAGTGTGCGGATTTTGAGATGGAGATGTATAATGCGGATGGTTCAAGAGGCGAGATGTGCGGCAATGGAATCCGGTGTGTGGCGAAGTATGTGTATGATAAGGGACTGACAGACAAAGAACATATCAGCATAGATACGCTGGCAGGCGTAAAGTATCTGGATCTGACCATAGAAAACGGCGAGGTATCCCTTGTCCGTGTGGATATGGGCACGCCGGAGTTTGCGCCGAAAAAGATTCCGGTGCGCAGTGAGAAGGAAAATATGATCCGCCAGAAGCTTATAGCAGGCGGCAGGGAATATCAGGTGACCTGTGTATCCATGGGCAATCCCCATTGCGTTGTTTTTTTGGATGAGGATGTGCGGGAGCTTGATTTGGCGGAGATTGGCCCGGCGTTTGAGCATCATCTGAGTTTTCCGGAGCGAATCAATACGGAATTTATCAATGTAATCGATAAAAAGACACTCCGTATGCGTGTGTGGGAGCGCGGTTCCGGGGAAACCTTAGCCTGTGGGACAGGCGCATGCGCATCCGCTGTGGCGGCCGTTGTGAATGGGCGGACAGAGGAAGAAGTGACCGTAAAACTGCTCGGCGGGGATCTTAAAATTCACTATGACAGAGAAAAAAATACCGTCTATATGACAGGGCCTGCAGCCATTGTCTTTGATGGGGAAATATAGGAGGAAAATATGTTTCAGATTAATGAGAATTACCAGAAGTTACCAGGAAGTTATTTGTTCAGTACAATTGCCAAAAAAGTAGCGGCTTACTCTCAGGAGAATCCGGATAAAAACATAATCCGCCTGGGGATTGGCGATGTAACGCAGCCGATTGCGCCGGCGATTATTGAAGCGATGCACAAAGCAGTGGATGAAATGGGAAATGCGCAGACATTCCATGGATATGCGCCGGATTTGGGCTATGATTTCCTGCGGAAGGCAATTGTGGAACATGATTATAAAGCGAGAGGCTGCCAGATGGAAGCGGATGAAATTTTTGTCTCAGACGGGGCGAAGAGCGATTCTGCCAATATTCAGGAACTTTTTGCAGAAAACAGCAGAATTGCAGTCTGCGATCCGGTGTATCCGGTGTATGTGGATTCTAATGTGATGGCGGGGCGGACAGGCGTTTACGATCCCAAGACTCAGATGTGGAGCGATGTTATTTATATGCCGTGTACGGCAGAAAACAATTTCGTGCCGGAATTTCCAAAAGAGACGCCGGATTTGATTTATCTGTGCCTGCCCAACAATCCTACCGGGACGACCCTGACAAAGTCCCAGCTGCAGGAATGGGTAGATTATGCAAATAAAGCGGGCGCGGTAATTATTTATGACGGCGCATATGAGGCATATATTTCGGAGGAAAATGTGGCACACTCTATATATGAGTGCGAAGGCGCGAAGACCTGCGCGATTGAGTTAAAGAGTTTTTCCAAAAATGCCGGATTTACCGGTGTACGCCTTGGGTATGCCGTAGTGCCGAAGGCGTTGAACTGCAATGGCGTATCTTTGCGGGATATGTGGGCAAGACGTCATGGGACCAAGTTTAACGGCGCTCCTTATATTGTACAGCGGGCGGGTGAAGCCGTTTATTCGGAAGCAGGAAAGGCTCAGTTAAAAGAACAGGTAGCGTATTATATGCGAAATGCCGCTGCCATTAAGCAGGGCTTAAAAGATGCGGGCTATACCGTATTCGGCGGCGTAAACGCACCGTATATCTGGCTGAAAACGCCGGAACAGATGAATTCCTGGGAATTTTTTGATTATCTGTTAGAGAATGCGGGTGTTGTCGGAACGCCTGGCTCCGGATTTGGGCCAAGCGGAGAAGGGTATTTCAGGCTGACAGCATTTGGAAGCTATGAAAATACCGTCGCAGCGTTAGAGCGGATTTTGAAGCTGTAAAATGGCGTTAGAATTTGGAGGGGCTGCGCACAGGAGGAGATATGCTATATATTGGAAATCATTTATCAGCCTCTAAGGGTTATGAGGCTATGGGAAAACAGGCGCTGAAACTGGGAGCCAATACCTTTGCGTTTTTTACCAGAAATCCCAGAGGCGGGAAAGCAAAAGAGATCGATGAAGAAGATGTACGAAAGTTTCTGGCGCTTGCCAAAGAACATTCCTTTGGGAAATTGGTGGCTCATGCGCCCTATACGATGAATACCTGCGCCGCCAAAGAGAATATCCGTTCGTTTGCCAAAGAGATGCTGACGGACGACCTGAAGCGGATGGAGTTTACACCGGGGAATTATTATAATTTTCATCCAGGTTCCCATGTAGGGCAGGGAAGTGATGCTGGAATTGAGATGACAGCGGGGATGTTAAATGAAGTCCTGACGCCGGAGCAGACGACGACTGTCCTGCTGGAAACCATGGCGGGCAAAGGATCGGAGCTTGGCCGGAATTTTGAAGAATTGCGGGCGATTCTGGATCGTGTGGAATTAAAAGACAAAATGGGCGTCTGCCTGGACACCTGCCATATCTGGGACGGCGGATATGATATTGGAACGGATTTGGACGGCGTATTGGAGACGTTTGACGCTGTGATTGGATTGGAACGATTAAAGGCAATCCATATGAATGACAGTATGAACCCTCTGGGCAGCCACAAGGATCGGCACGAAAAAATCGGCGAGGGGCAGATTGGCCTGGATGTTATGGAACGTGTGATCAATCATCCGAAACTACAGGGACGTCCGATTATTTTAGAAACACCGAATGACGACGAGGGATATGCAAAAGAAATCGCCCTGCTGCGGAGCCTGTACAGGGGCAACGCTGCAAATGGGCAGTAACAGACAAGATGGGAGGATAAAAATATGACAGAATATAAACCGGTAAAAGAAGGAAAAGTACGTGAAGTATACGATGCGGGCGACAGCATGATTATTGTCGTAACAGACAGAATATCAGCGTTTGACCATATTTTAAAAAATCAAATTACCAAAAAAGGAGCTATTTTAACCCAGATGTCCAAATTCTGGTTTGATTTTACAAAAGATATTGTGCCAAACCATATGCAGTCAGTAGATGTGCAGGATATGCCGGAATTTTTCCGGCAGGATCGTTTTAACGGCAACAGTATGAAATGCCGGAAGTTAAATATGCTTCCCATCGAATGCATTGTGCGCGGCTATATCACTGGAAGCGGCTGGGAAAGCTATCAAAAGGACGGTACTGTCTGCGGAATCCGCCTGCCGGAGGGCTTAAAGGAATCTGACCGCCTGCCGGAACCGATCTATACGCCGACGACCAAAGCGGATCTCGGCCTGCATGACGAGCATATTACATTTGAAGAAAGCGCGGATATCCTGGAAAAAATTTATCCGGGCAAAGGGAAGGAATATGCGGAGAAGATCAAAGACTGCACGCTTGCGCTGTACAAAAAATGCGCGGAATATGCATGGAGCAAAGGCATTATTATTGCGGATACCAAATTTGAATTTGGCCTGGATGAAGAAGGCAATGTAGTGCTTGGCGATGAAATGCTGACGCCGGACAGCTCCCGGTTCTGGCCATTAGAGGGATATGAACCAGGCAAATCCCAGCCTTCCTTTGATAAACAGTTTGTCAGGGACTGGCTGAAAGCAAATCCGGACAGTGACTATCTGCTTCCGGAGGAAGTTGTGGCAAAGACGATTGATAAGTATGAAGAAGCTTATGCATTATTGACAGGAGAGAGCCGATGAGCGATACCGGGCTGCATGAAGAGTGCGGCGTATTTGGAATGTATGATATAAGCGGCGAAGATGTCGCCCCATCCATTTACTACGGCTTGTCTGCGCTGCAGCACAGAGGACAGGAGAGCTGCGGCATTGCAGTCAGCGATACAAACGGGCCAAGGGGAACAGTTACTGTCCATAAGGATATGGGGCTGGTCAGCGAGGTTTTTACAGAACAGACATTAGAGCAGATGAAAGGAAATATCGGCGCAGGCCATGTCAGATATTCCACAACAGGCGCCTCCTGCCGGGAAAATGCGCAGCCTCTGGTATTAAACTATGTAAAAGGAACCTTGGGCCTGGTACACAATGGCAATCTGATCAATGCAAAGGAGCTGCGGCATGATCTGGAATATACCGGCGCGATTTTTCAGACCACAATCGATTCCGAAGTGATTGCTTACCATATTGCAAGGGAGCGCCTGAATACGAACGATGTGGAGGAAGCCGTGCTGCGTGCCTGCCGCAGGATACAGGGGGCGTATTCACTGATTATTATGAGCCCGCGGAAATTGATTGGGGTCAGGGATCCCTTTGGATTCCGCCCGCTGTGTATTGGGAAAAGGGACAATGCCTATATTATCGCATCCGAAACCTGTGCGCTTGAAACCATTGACGCAGAGTTTGTAAGGGATATCCTGCCGGGAGAAATTGTGAGCATAACCAAAGACGGAAAGCTTCATTCCAATATGTCTATGTGCCTGCCAAGCGATCAGGAAGCCCGGTGTATTTTTGAATATATCTATTTTGCAAGGCCGGACAGCCGGATTGACGGCGTATCGGTCTATGCATCGAGAATCCAGGCGGGCCGCTGCCTTGCGGTTGATTCCCCGGTGGAAGCAGACCTGGTAACAGGCGTGCCGGAATCCGGCAACGCGGCTGCGTTAGGCTATGCGATGGAATCCGGTATCCCGTATGGGACGGCTTTTGTAAAAAACAGTTATGTGGGCAGAACGTTTATAAAGCCAGGGCAGAGCAGCCGGGAATCGAGCGTGCGCATCAAATTAAATGTACTAAAAGAAGCGGTAAATGGGAAACGTATTATTATGATCGATGATTCCATTGTCCGGGGAACAACTTCAGGGCGTATTGTAAAAATGCTTCGGGACGCCGGGGCAAAAGAGGTGCATATGCGCGTCAGTTCACCGCCGTTTTTGTGGCCCTGCTATTTTGGCACGGATATTCCCGAACGGGAACAGTTAATCGCGTATAACCGCAGCAGTTCCGATATCTGCCGTGTCATTGGCGCAGACAGCCTGGCGTATCTGGATGTTTCGAGGCTTAGTAAAATATCTGAGGGGCTTCCCATCTGCAGCGGCTGCTTTACCGGCAGGTATCCGCTCAAACCGCCGAAGGAATCCATTCGATGAAATGGTTTGGAATGATATCGATAAATGATAAAACAAGCCTCAGTGGCATTGGAGGCTGTTAGAAACGGATAAGGAGAAAAAAATGAGTACAGACAGATATACAAGCCCGCTGTCAGAGCGGTATGCCAGTAAAGAGATGCAGTATATTTTTTCCCCGGAGATGAAATTTAAAACCTGGAGAAAACTCTGGATTGCCCTGGCCAAAACGGAACAGGAACTGGGACTGGATATTACGGATGAACAGATTGCGGAACTGGAAGCACACAAAGACGATATTAATTTTGAAACGGCAAAAGAGCGGGAAAAAATTGTCCGGCATGATGTGATGTCCCATGTATATGCTTATGGCGTACAGTGCCCGAATGCAAAAGGCATTATTCATCTGGGCGCAACTTCCTGTTATGTAGGGGACAATACAGATATTATTGTTATGGCGGAAGCGCTGAAACTGGTTAAAGTAAAACTGGTCAATGTGATGGCAGAACTGGCGAAGTTTGCCGATACTTACAAAGAGCTTCCGACACTGGCCTTTACGCATTTTCAGCCTGCGCAGCCTACGACAGTGGGCAAACGAGTCACTCTCTGGCTGCAGGAATTTATGATGGATTTAGAAGATCTGGAATATGTAATGGGGAGCTTAAAACTCCTTGGCTCTAAGGGAACCACCGGAACCCAGGCCAGCTTTTTAGAGCTGTTTGACGGAGATCAGGAAACCGTCGATAAGATCGATCCGATGATTGCTGAGAAGATGGGCTTTGCGTCCTGCTATGCCGTTTCCGGCCAGACGTATTCCAGGAAAGTAGATACGCGGGTAGCGAATGTTCTTGCCGGGATTGCGGCAAGCGCTTATAAGATGTCCAATGATATCCGCCTTCTGCAGCATTTAAAAGAAGTGGAAGAACCCTTTGAGAAAAACCAGATTGGCTCCTCTGCGATGGCATATAAAAGAAATCCCATGCGAAGCGAACGAATCGGCTCTCTGTCCCGCTATGTTATGATAGACGCCTTAAATCCGGCAATTACTTCCGCAACGCAATGGTTTGAGCGTACGTTAGATGACTCCGCCAACAAGCGGTTAAGTATCCCGGAAGCATTTCTGGCAGCAGACGGTATTTTGGATCTGTGCTTAAACGTGGTAGACGGCCTGGTCGTATATGATAAGGTGATTACAAAGCACCTGATGGCGGAGCTGCCGTTTATGGCAACGGAAAATATTATGATGGACGCGGTGAAAAAAGGCGGAGATCGTCAGGAACTCCATGAAAAAATCCGCCAGCTTTCCATGGAAGCCGGCGCGCATGTGAAGCAGGAAGGCAGGGAAAATAATCTGTTAGAGCTGATCGCGGCGGATCCGGCATTTCAGTTATCCTTAGAAGAACTGCAGTCTTCGATGGAGCCGTCAAAATATGTCGGCCGCGCTCCCAGGCAGGTACAGAAATTTTTGGAAGATGTAATTGCGCCGATTCTAAAGGCCAACAAACAGCTGCTGGGCGTAAAGGCAGAGATAAATGTTTAAACCCAAACTCAGGTATGCCCTGCTGCTTTTGGCTGCTTTTACCGTAGTACTGTGTGCCGTGTCCATAGAAAAAATGAACGAGCAAAAAGAGGTCACCCTGCCGGCTTCTTCTTTGCCTCCTGCGGTTCATGAACGATATGCCGGGGTCTTTGCTGACTTTCAGAAACATATTTTTGATACAGAAATTTTTCCCGCTAACTGGTCAGACTATCTTTTGACGCCGGAAGAATCCTCTTCGCTGGTCTATTCGTTCCTGCAGGGGCCGCGTTCCTATGGAGATGGGCTTCCCTGGGCCGGAGACTGGTCAGAAAAAGTAGTCAGCGGAAGGAAGTTTGGCGGTTTTGGCTGCGGATTCTGCTGTATGGCAAATATCTACAGTACACTGACGGATTATGAGTGCTCCCCCTGGGATCTCTTTGAATATGCGACTACCGTAACCAATTATTACCCCTCTGCAGAAAGCGGAGCCATTGACTGGCCTGCGATTCGCAGAACGCTGAGAGCCACCGGATTTCAATGCAAATATTATAAAAAGCCCGCAACCTATGAGGAATTTCAGGAACAGATCCGGCGGTCCCAATCGGCGATTGTTTTGGTCAGCAGCGCCAATGACAGTACATTCTGGAAAGATACGGCTGGCCACTATGTCAATATCTGGCTTTATCAGAACAGTACCGATATGGTTTTTTTGACAGAACCGGGCAGCCCAGAAAACAACCGGACCTGGATTCCGCTGCGATATGTCTATGACGCATTAAAAACAGCCAATCGCTATCAGTTTCTGACGGTAACCGCGTATTCGGAAGAGGAAAATACCTGGAAAGGGACTGGTATGGATGATATCTGGAATGGAAAATATTAATATTTTTTTAATATGGATAAAAATGTTAAGAAAGTGGAATATCAGACGATATATATAGTAGAAACAAGGATACGTTAGCTGCAGCAGTTCAGACAGCATGTATATGCTGTAAGTAAGGAGGGATTCGCCGCATATGGATATGAAGGGTATTATAAAGTTTCATCAGTGATGATTATCTCTCCTGCGGCTGATTCCACATATGGACGTGGGCAGGAGAAGAGAAAATCCGGCGGACAGAAAGAATTCAGACAGATGTTAGCGGAAGCGTCAGAACGGCAGAAGGAGAAGCGCAGTATGGAAGGAAGGATTATAGGTTACTCCAGAAACGGTCAGGCGTATATCAGCGGAACAGAACAGAAGACTTACAACTAAACAGCTATAAAATGAGGAGTGCCCCGGTATCCGAGGATACCGAGGCCATTATGAAGAAATTCATCAATATATGAATAATAAACACTTTACGTAGGCTTAGAATACCAGCTATATGTGGATAGAGTGTGAATAAAGTAATAACATACTGTTAATATGGCGAATTTTTCCTGAATACAGTATGTTTTTTTATAAAAAACAACGGAAAATTCTGGAATCGAACGTTGAAAGCAGAGGAGATATTTGGTAATATAGTTAGTAAGATTGTATCTTAAAATAAGAAATGTCCGGACAGGGAAGTTAGGACATCCAATCAAAGGAGTGATGTTATGTCAATTACAATTTCAAGTAATTCATTGATGGTGGGCAATCTGTTTTCCAGTATGAATGCCGGTTTACTGGGCGCATCTTCCAATAATTCATTTACATCCAGTATGCTGGGATTTAATTATTCGGATTATTCGAGTATTCGGAACGGCTCCTACCATAAGCTGTTAAGCTCTTATTTTTCTCTGGATGATGTTAAGCCGTCCGGTTCTGTGACAGGAACCGATTCCGCGTCTAAGACAAATACAACGGATAAAACAGAGAAGACAGACACGAAGAAATACAACTACTGGAACTACTGGGAGAAGCTGCCGGGATATACCAAGCCTGCAGAAGAATCCACATCGACTTCCAAAGAAGAGACGTCTGCTCTGACGACGCTGAAATCCGATGCGAAGAATCTTTCCGAAGCAGTCGATCCGCTTCTGGCACAGGGCAGCAAATCCCTGTTTAACCAGGTATCGGTTAAGGATGAGGAAGGCAATACGACAAAGGATTACGACACCAATGCGATTTATAAAGCAGTTTCCGGCTATGTGAAGAATTACAATTCTCTGCTGGAAAGCGCGGGTGAATCGAATGTTATGGCAATCCGGGCTTCTGCGTCTTCCATGCGGGATCTGACCAAAGCCAACGAAGAACGGCTGGCTTCTGTCGGGATTAAGATCAATGCCAAGGATCATACGTTATCCATTGACGAAGATGCTTTTAAGGCAGCAGATATGAGCGCTGCGAAGAAGCTGTTCAACGGTACGAATTCCTATGCTTACCAGGTATCCACCAAAGCATCTGCAATTGAGAGCCATGCACAGTACGAAGCGACAAAAGCAAATACATACAACAATGCCGGGAATTATTCTTATAATTATTCATCCGGAAGTACATGGAACAGCATGATTTAGTTTTCATAAAAAACTGCGGCGCAGAATCTGCCGCAGTTTTTTTATATCGTTGTGATTTTTCTGATTTCCAGATTTCAGAGGAAGTTTAGTTATCCTCTTCATCAGACGCCGCCATAGAATAAACAGAACGCTTTCTGGCCATTTCATCACTGGCAAGGTATTCGTCATAGGTCGTAATTTTATCAACCATGGTTCCATTCGGTAAGAACTCAATAATACGGTTTGCCGTAGTTTCCACAACCTGATGATCTCTGGAAGAGAACAGGATAACGCCTGGGAATTTAATCAAGCCATTATTTAAAGCCGTAATGGATTCCATATCCAGATGGTCGGTCGGCTCATCCAGAATCAGGATGTTAGAGGCTTCAATCATCATACGGGAGAGCAGTACACGGACTTTTTCGCCGCCGGAGAGTACCTTCATTTTCTTGACGCCGTCTTCTCCGGCAAACAGCATTCTTCCCAGGAATCCGCGTACATACGTGGCATCCTTGATTTCGGAAAACTGCGTCAGCCAGTCTACAATAATCAGATCGGTATCAAAAATCGCCGTATTATCTTTCGGGAAATAGGACTGGGAAGTGGTAACGCCCCATTTGTATTTCCCTTCATCCGGTTCGAGCTCTCCGGTGATAATCTTAAAAAATGTCGTTTTGGCAAGTTCATTGCCTCCAACAAAAGCGACTTTGTCATCATGGCCGAGGATAAAAGAAATATTGTCCAAAACTTTCACGCCGTCAATGGTTTTGCTGATATTTTCCACCATAAGGACTTCATTTCCGATGTCGCGGGAAGGACGGAAGTCGATGTATGGGTATTTTCGGCTGGAAGGACGGATCTCATCCAGCTGAATTTTTTCCAGGGCGCGTTTTCTGGAAGTAGCCTGCTTGGATTTGGAAGCATTGGCGGAGAAGCGGGAGATAAATTCCTGCAGCTCTTTGATTTTCTCTTCTTTCTTCTTATTCGCTTCTTTCATCTGCTTGACAATCAGCTGGCTGGATTCGTACCAGAAATCATAGTTTCCGGCATACAGCTGAATTTTGCCGTAGTCAATGTCTGCAATATTGGTACAGACTTTATTTAGAAAATAGCGGTCATGGGATACGACGATCACTGTGTTTTCAAAGTTGATTAAAAATTCTTCTAGCCATGCAATCGCGTCCAGATCCAGATGGTTCGTAGGCTCGTCGAGAAGCAGGATATCCGGATTGCCAAACAGCGCCTGCGCTAACAGAACTTTGACTTTGATGGAGCCGGGGAGATCTTTCATAATGGAATCATGTTCTTCGGTTGGGATACCGAGGCCGTTTAAAAGCATGGCTGCATCAGATTCCGCATTCCAGCCGTCCATATCGGCAAATTCTGCTTCTAGTTCACTGGCGCGTATGCCGTCTTCATCGGTGAAATCTTCTTTCATATAGATGGCGTCTTTTTCCTTCATAATGTCATAGAGACGCTGATTTCCCATAATAACGGTATCCAGAACGGAATAGTCGTCATATTTAAAGTGATCCTGCTGCAAAAAGGAGAGACGCTGGCCCGGTGTGATGGCGATATCACCGTTGGTAGGTTCTAACTGGCCGGACAGGATTTTTAAAAATGTGGACTTCCCGGCGCCGTTCGCACCGATCAGGCCGTAACAGTTTCCTTCTGTGAATTTGATGTTGACATCTTCAAATAATGCTTTTTTTCCAAGACGTAAGGTGATGTTATTTGCACTTATCATTATAAATCCTCTTTTTCTTAAACTTGATTTCTGTGGAACGTCATTTGTATGAAACGCAACTCCACTATATTATACATAAAAACGGTACAATTTCAAGGAAAAAATGAGAATGTTCTGCGGCTGTTGTAACAGTTGTTATTTTTCACTCCCATGCCAATCACTTGCTGATTGGCGATGGGCAAAAGCGTAAATTCATAGAAGGCAGCCGGGACTGCTTACCGCAGGCAAACATTGAATCGGGGAAGTCAATTCCCAAAGAGCATGAACTGATTGAGGTATAGTGCATGGGAGTGTTGTGAAATCCTTTTGAGGGTATGGGGCATCCAGAGCCGCTATCGGGGAATCTGTCTGGGTGGTGGAGCAATCCGCCGTATAATCTGACCAGCTGCGGAGAGCTGGCTAAACCTGTTACTGCAGCAGTTCTTTCTCTGATTTAGGATGCTTTAAGGATACGGAAACGGAAGATTTTGCTTTATTATAATTGCCTGCAAGCCTGTAGTCTTTTGCTTTGGTATCGTATCTACTTAGTTCTTTTTGCTGGTAGATGCTGATATTGCTTCACCGTATTTACTGCCATTTCTATAGATTTTGCCAGAAAATGACAGCTTATATCGGTGGCCTTTTTTTACAGCGGCTGTTTTTGAAACGCTGTAAGAGGAGCTTTTTTTGTATATGCTCCAGCTTTTCACAGTTTTTGCTGCTGTGGAATCATACAGCTTTAATATGCCTGATATTTTGGCGGTATCTTTTCTGCCAATGATATTTAATGTACAAGCTGCTGTTCGCCCGTTTAAATGCAGGTATGTTGAGCAGCTGATATTCTGGGTATACATCGGAGAAATTGTGTTATTCTGCTCTTGTGCCAGAATTGGCTGTGTAAAACAAAGAACGGCGCCCAGCAATATCAGGCATATCCAGTTTTTCTGCAATTTTTTCATCTGCCTCCCCCTTTCTAAGTTATTTGAAACTTTATTTATATTCCTATATAAGAAACGTCCAAAAATGGTAAATCACTACCAGATTTTTGAATATTTTTAATTTTTTATATTTGAATCAGGCTCTTTTTCAGATATGCGGATATTTTCCTGTAATTTCAACAGATCTTTTTCCGGCAAATCACTTATTAGATTAAACTTTGTAATACCATCTGTGCCAATCCATGTCATGGAACTGTCGTCACCAGCGTTTTGAGCACGAAGATAGTAAATCTTTTCCCCGTGGATTCCGGTTAAAATTATAAAATCTTTATTTTCATTGTCAACGTTCAATCCGCCGCCAATTTCTCCATAATCCAAAAAAAATCGGTTTCCTTGTTCATTTTCATAGTGTATGTAGCCTGAAATATCATAGTAGTCATCTATGACCAGTTCAAACCCTTCCGGCACATACCCAAACTCATATCTTGGCACCCAGTTAATATCCGTGTCTTCTGCAAACTGGAACGAGACATGATCCTGAAACCAGTACACCATCCATTCTTTTCCTATAGCAATAATCTGCGGCTGCGTGATTACCAGGAGAGCGGCAGCCGCTGCAGCGACCGCTGCCAGACTGCGTCTCAGATTCCTTCTGCGGGATTTCTTCTCCTGCGTTTTTATAATGCTTTCCATATTGTGGAAGAACATGTCTGAAAGCTGATAGCGGTCCTGCAGTTCTTCCTTCCCTGGGGTTTGGGACATTTCATAGTTATGAAGCAGCGTTACCATGGATTTTATGGATGCTTCTTCCCGTGGCCGTTTTTTATCGTTCCAACTCATTCCACACCTCCCGAAATTTCATCTTTCCACGATAGATGCGCATATCTACTGTTTTTGTGGATACCCCCTGGATTCTGGCAATTTCCCGGATGCTCAGTTCATAGCAGTATTTTAAAACCAGTGTTTCCCGGAAAATCTCCGGTATCTGTTTTAACGCTTTTTGCACGAATGCTTTTTCTTCTTCCCGTTCTGCCATAAATGGCGCGTTATGTTCCCGGCATTCATCGAAAAGTACCAGATGTTCCAGCTCATCCTCACTATAGCGCTTTTTTCTTCTGATCGCGTCAATAATTTTGTTCTTCATAATAGAAACGCACAGACCGGACATTTCTCTACCGTTTAAATGTGAATATTTTTCAAATTTTTCAGCCAGGGCCAAAAAGCCTCCTGGACGGCATTTTCCGCATCCGATTGATTTTTTGTGATTCCAAGGGCTATATGATACATGTTCAGATAATTTTCCTCATAGATCGCCCGAAACTTGTCTTTGTCAGTTTCAGTCGCTATGGCGCATAGACATATCATGATTCCATTCACTCCTTAATGGCAATACATCAGATATCTTTCAGTTTCTTCAATAAAAATCTGCTGTTGTACTAATTATATTGATTATAGATGATATTTTTGCTAATTATATCTTGAAACAGAAAATTATTCAATATAATCTGGAATTTTAGCATTGTATATTGTAACAGTCCAGCCTTCAGCTTGAAAATGAAGTATTGATTGTGAATTGGAGAAGGATAGGGTATAATCTGGCCTGAGGATACTTTTCAAAATAAATGCAGCATAATAATCAGAAGAGAAGGAAGTGAATTTATGGCCAGAACAGCAGGTATCGGATACCAGGATTTTGAACAGTTAATTATAGAAGATAATTTTTATGTAGATAAGACCATGTTTATTAAAGAATGGTGGGAAAGCAAAGATAGAGTTACGCTGATTACCCGACCCAGAAGATTTGGAAAAACCTTAAATATGAGTATGCTGGAAAAGTTTTTCTCTGTGAAATACGCGGACAGGGGTGATTTGTTTGAGGGACTTTTGATATGGGAGGATGAAACATATCAGCAGCTGCAGGGAATGTACCCGGTAGTGTTCATAAGTTTTGCAGGTATTAAGGAAAATACTTTTTCAGAAGCAAGGAAAAGTATGTGCCGTACGATAGAAGAACAATACAATAAAAACGATTATCTGTTGAAAGGCAGTCTGTTGAATGACAGGGAAAAGGAATTTTATCAGGAGATTTCGGTAAGCATGTCTGACAGTACAGCAGCAGCAGCTTTGCGCTCTTTATCAGATTTTCTTGGCAGGTATTATGGCAGAAAGGCAATTATTCTGTTAGATGAATATGATACTCCTATGCAGGAGGCATATGTGAACGGTTATTGGGATGAAATGACAGGATTTATCAGGAGCTTGTTTAATTCCACATTTAAGGCAAATCCATATTTGGAACGGGCAGTTATGACGGGAATAACAAGAGTCAGCAAAGAATCCATTTTTTCTGATTTGAATAATTTGGAGGTAATTACTACAACTTCAGATAAATATGAAGAAGATTTTGGTTTTACAGAGGAAGAAGTTTTTTCTGCGTTGGATGAATTTGGAATGTCAGATAGAAAAGAGGATGTAAAACGATGGTATGATGGTTTTACATTCGGAAGCAAGGCGGATATTTATAATCCGTGGTCTGTGATTAACTTTCTGAGTAAAGGAAAATTTCGTACTTATTGGGCCAATACAAGCGCTAATAGTATAATCGGGAAATTGATTCAGGAGGGCGCGAAAGATGTAAAACAGTCTTTTGAGGATCTTCTGAGCGGGGGACATCTGACTGCACCTGTAGATGAACAGATTGTGTATGATATGCTGAATGCCGATGAGATGGCAATTTGGAGTCTTCTTCTTGCCAGTGGGTATTTGAAAGTCATTAAGGTTAAGGACTATGAGGAAACGGGATTCGGTGCGGATACGCTTATCTGTGAGCTGGCTATCACGAACCTGGAAGTAAAATTGATGTTCGGCGGTATGATACATGGGTGGTTTGCAGGGCATATGTCAGACTATAATGATTTTATCAAGGCTCTGCTTAAGAATGATCTGAAAGCAATGAATACTTATATAAACAGAGTGGCAATGGGGACGTTTAGTTACTTTGATACCGGAAAGAAACCATCAGAAAGCCAGCCGGAACGTTTTTATCATGGTTTTGTCTTGGGATTGATAGTAGAGCTTAATAACAAGTATGTGATTACATCGAACAGGGAGAGCGGCTTTGGAAGGTATGATGTAATGCTTGAGCCAAGAAAACAGGATGATGCAATAATTCTTGAATTTAAGGTCCAGGATTCTGAAGATGGTGAAAAAGAGTTATCTGATACAGTAAAAGCAGCTTTAAAACAGATTGAGGACAAAAATTATGAGGCTGTTCTGATAGAAAAAGGGATAGAAAAAGGACGTATACGCAAGTATGGATTTGCTTTTTCCGGGAATCAGGTGCTGATTGGATGTTAGAATCAAAAAAACGTTTAAAAAACTGTCATGTTGTCCAGAATTAGTAATATGATATATTAAAGAAAGGCTGGGACAAGATGAAAACATTTGAAGAACTGTATCAGGAAGTGATGGAGCAGGAACTGAAAAACGGAAGAAAACTGGCGGAAGAATACGACAATTATTCTATGGACTGCCTGCTGCACCCGAAAAAATACGCTCCGGTGATCCCGGCGGGGAACTGTGACGCCTGTGAAACGGAGGGAGACTGCCAGAACAGCTGTATTTTTGACGCTATAGAAAAAATACAGGGTAAAATTTACATCGACCCTCAGAAATGTACAGGCTGCGGCGTCTGTGTGGATGTCTGCAAAATGGGGCATTTGATGGAAAACAGGGAGATTTACCCTGTTATGGAAGCCCTGTGCGATCATGAAAAGGAAGTATATGCCATGATTGCCCCCGCTTTTGCGGGCCAGTACGGAGAACAGGCTACAGCGGGACGGCTGCGTGCGGCGTTTAAAAAAATCGGCTTTACCGGAATGGTAGAAGTGGCAGCGTTTGCAGATATCCTGACACTGAAAGAAGCCCTTGAATTTGACCGCCATGTCGTCAGGCAGGGGGATTTTCAGCTGACCAGCTGCTGCTGCCCGGTCTGGATAGCCATGATCCGTGACATTTATCAGGAGCTTGTAGGACATGTACCCGGAGCCGTATCTCCGATGATAGCGGCAGGCCGGATTGTAAAAAAACTCCATCCTGGTGCAGTTACCGTTTTTATCGGTCCTTGCATGGCCAAAAAGAAGGAAGCCAGAGAACCGGATATTGCAGATGCGGTTGATTATGTTCTGACTTACCAGGAGGTGAAAGAATTTTTTGAAGCCATGAATATAAAACCAGAAGAAATGGAAGAAGACGAACGGGAGCATTCCTCAAGAGCCGGACGCATCTATGCCAGAACCTCCGGCGTCAGTGAAGCCGTGCGTCTGACCGCAGAACAGCTGAATCCGGATAAACCTGTCAAAGTAAATGCCGAGCAGGCGGACGGCGTTCTGGCATGCAAAGCCTTGATTGAAAAAATTCAGAAAGGAGAAACAACAGCCAATTTTTTTGAAGGCATGGCGTGTAACGGCGGCTGCGTAGGCGGGCCGCGGGTTATGATTGATAAAACAGAAGGAAAAGCACAAGTCGATCAATACGGCGATCAGGCAGCATACCAGACCCCGCTGGAAAATCCATATGTAAAAGAGCTCTTAGAACGGCTTGGATTCACAGACATTATGGATTTCCTGGATAACAGCGATTTGCTGACACGGGATTTTGGGGTCTGATAATGTAACAATGTTTCCATTTTTATACGAAAAAATCGTCGAAACTATTGATTTTTTTGTAAAAAATCATTATATTTATATATTAAAGACAGGTACTGAAAAACTGTCAATACTATCTCTCAAAATTATCTAAGGAGGAAAACAAATGTCAAGAGCAAAACAGTCAATGGATGGTAATACAGCTGCCGCACACGTTGCATACGCGTTTACAGATGTTGCTGCTATTTACCCCATTACTCCTTCCAGCCCGATGGCTGACACTGTAGATCAGTGGTCTGCAGCAGGACAGGAAAACATTTTCGGAAACCAGGTGAAAGTAGTGGAAATGGAATCAGAAGCAGGCGCAGCAGGCGCAGTTCATGGTTCCCTTGCAGCAGGCGCATTAACGACAACCTTTACCGCATCTCAGGGTCTTCTTCTTATGATCCCGAATATGTACAAGATCGCCGGCGAGCAGCTTCCCTGTGTATTTGATGTATCTGCACGTACAGTAGCGACACAGTCTCTGAATATCTTTGGCGATCACAGTGACGTATATGCCTGCCGTCAGACAGGTTTCGCTATGTTATGTGAGACAAACCCACAGGAAGTTATGGACTTAAGCCCGGTTGCCCATTTAGCAACCATCGAAGGAAAAGTTCCGTTTATCAACTTCTTCGACGGATTCCGTACCTCCCATGAGATTCAGAAGATCGAGAAATGGGATTACGCAGATCTGAAAGAAATGTGCAATATGGACGCTGTAAAGGCATTCCGTGACCATGCACTGAATCCGGAGCATCCGGCTATGCGCGGTTCCCATGAGAACGGCGACGTATTCTTCCAGCATCGTGAAGCATGTAACCCGGTTTATGATGCGCTTCCGGCAATTGTTGAGAAGTACATGGCCAAGATCAATGAGAAACTTGGCACGAACTATGATTTATTCAATTACTATGGAGCAGAAGACGCAGACCGCGTGATTATCGCTATGGGTTCTATCAATGACGTAGCAGAAGAAGTCATTGATTACTTAACCGCTAAGGGTGAGAAAGTCGGCCTGATCAAAGTCCGTTTATATCGTCCGTGGGTATCTTCCGCACTCTTAAAAGTTCTTCCGAAGACAGCGAAGAAGATTGCTGTTCTTGACAGGACAAAAGAGCCGGGTTCTTTAGGCGATCCGTTATACTTAGACGTTGCCGCTACCTTACGTGAAGCAGGGCTGAATGACATCGTATTAACAGGCGGACGTTACGGATTAGGTTCCAAAGATACACCGCCATCCAGCGTATTTGCAGTATACAAAGAACTGGAAAGTGACGCTCCGAAGGCACGTTTCACCATCGGTATTGTAGACGATGTGACAAACTTAAGCTTACCGGAAGTAAAACCGGCTCCTATCACAGCAGCGGAAGGAACCAAAGAATGTAAATTCTGGGGACTTGGCGGAGACGGAACCGTAGGTGCGAACAAGAACTCCACCAAGATTATCGGTGACCATACGGACAAATATATCCAGGCATACTTCCAGTATGATTCCAAGAAAACCGGCGGTGTTACCATTTCCCACTTAAGATTTGGCGACAAGCCAATCAGAAGCCCGTATTACATCAACCAGGCTGACTTCGTTGCATGTCATAATCCGGCTTATGTAAACAAGGGATTTAAGATGGTTCAGGACGTAAAACCAGGCGGCGTATTTATGATCAACTGCCAGTGGTCCGATGAAGAATTGGAGCATCATTTAAATGCAGACGCGAAGAAATATATCGCTGACAACAATATTCAGTTATATACCATCAACGCAATTGACAAAGCAATCGAAATCGGTATGGGCAAACGTACCAACACGATTTTACAGTCCGCGTTCTTTAAACTGGCAAACGTAATGCCGATTGACGATGCGGTAGATTTCATGAAAGCGGCTGCTAAGAAATCCTATGGCTCTAAGGGCGACGCGATTGTTGAGATGAACTACAAAGCAATCGACGCCGGCGTTGAGGCAGTACATAAAGTAGAAGTTCCGGCTTCCTGGTCTAATCCGGCAGCAGATCCGGCTAAGAAACCTTACACAGGTATTCCAAAGACCGTGAAGATGGTAGAAGAATTATTAGATCCGATCTCTTTAATGGATGGTGACAGCCTTCCTGTTTCTGCATTTGCAGAGAATCCGGACGGACAGTTTGAACTGGGCGCATCCGCATATGAGAAACGCGGTACTGCAGTAACAGTTCCGACCTGGAGCGCAGAGAAATGTATTCAGTGTAACCAGTGTGCATTTGTATGTTCTCATGCTACCATTCGTCCGTTTATGTTAAGTGAAGACGAAGTAAAAGCTGCTCCGGCTAATATCAAACTTGCAGATACCAAGCCAAAAGCAGGCGAATACAAATATACCATGAGTGTATCCCCATTGGATTGTATGGGATGCGGCGAATGTATTACCGTATGTCCGGTTGGTGCAATCGAAATGGTTCCGCAGGAATCCCAGGCCAACGAGCAGCCGGTATTCGATTACCTGGTAGCAAATGTTGGCAAGAAACCGGGCGTACCTGCTGATAACACAGTAAAAGGCTCCCAGTTCAACCAGCCGCTGCTTGAGTTCTCCGGCTCCTGTGCAGGATGTGCGGAAACCTCTTACGCTCGTTTGATTACACAGTTGTTTGGTGAGCATATGTATATCTCCAATGCAACAGGATGTTCCTCTATCTGGGGCGGTCCGGCTGCTACCTCGCCATACACAGTAAATAAAGACTCCAAGAAGGGTCCGGCATGGGCAAACTCCTTATTCGAGGATAATGCTGAGCACGGCCTTGGAATGCAGATTGGCCAGAAGGTTCTTCGCGATCAGGCAATCGCAAGCGCAGAGAAATGTGCTTCTTCCGATAAAGCAGGCGAAGAGTTAAAGGCTGCATTTGCGAAATTTACCGAGACAAAAGACAGTACAAAAGAAAACGCAGCAGCTGCAGACGCACTTGTTGCTGAATTAGAAAAGGCAGCAGCTGCCGGATGCCCGGATGCACAGGCTGCTCTTGACAAGAAAGATTACCTTGCTAAGAAATCTATCTGGATTCTTGGCGGTGACGGATGGGCATACGATATCGGATTCGGCGGCTTAGACCACGTACTTGCTTCCGGTGAGAATGTAAACGTTATGGTATTCGATACCGAGATGTATTCCAATACAGGCGGCCAGGCTTCTAAGGCTTCCAACATCGGTGAAGTTTGCCAGTTTGCTGCTTCCGGTAAAGATATCGGCAAGAAGAGCCTTGCAGAGATCGCTATGAGCTATGGCTACGTATATGTAGCACAGATCGCGCTTGGTGCAAATATGGCTCAGGCTGTGAAAGTTCTTGCAGAAGCAGAAGCTTATAACGGACCTTCCCTTATCATCGGATATGCTCCTTGTGAGTTACACGGTGTGAAGGGCGGAATGAACCATTGCCAGGATGAAATGAAGAAAGCGGTTGCAGCTGGATACTGGAATCTGTTCTCCTTCAACCCGGCACTGAAAGCAGAAGGCAAGAATCCGTTTACATTGACCTCCAAACCAGGAGATGGTACTTATCAGGAATTCTTAAAGAACGAGACACGTTACAGCCGTCTGACCAGATCCTTCCCGGATCGTGCAGAAAAACTGTTTGCAGAATCAGAGCAGGCTGCAAAAGATCGTTACGAACATCTCTTAAGACTGGTTGAGCTTTATAAATAATCAGGATGTGATACAGTTACATAACGTATAAGAAAAGGCGCAGTTTCATGGAAACATGGAGCTGCGTTTTTTGTGAAGGCGAAATAATGGCAGCAACTGACGGCTATAAAGTTGTAAGAAATTTTAGGATAAAAAATGAATTGCAGGTATCTGGACGGCAAATGGGATAATTTATAAAAAACTGGAAATCCTATCAAAAAACAGAAAAGAGGAGTTTTGATATGGAGCGAAGACAAGCAACGATGGATGGCAATCATGCCGCTGCATATGTGGCATACGCGTATACGGATGTAGCTGCAATTTATCCGATTACCCCTTCTTCCGTAATGGCGGAAGTGACCGAGGTATGGGCAGCGGAAGGAAAGAAAAACCTGTTTGGAAATGTAGTAGAGATTTCCGAACTGCAGTCGGAGGCAGGCGCGGCAGGCGCAGTACATGGAGCGCTGGCGGCAGGGGCGTTGTCAACGACATTTACAGCTTCCCAGGGATTGTTACTGATGATTCCCAATATTTATAAAATTGCAGGAGAAGGGCTGCCCGGTGTATTTCATGTGGCGGCAAGAAGTATTGCTACCCATGCATTGAGTATTTTTGGCGATCATTCGGATGTCTATGCCTGCAGACAGACAGGAGCGGCGATCCTGTGCGCTTCTTCTGTCCAGGAAGTGATGGACTTATCCCCTGCGGCTCATGGCGCATCGATCGAGGGGCGAATCCCATTTATCAGCTTTTTTGACGGGTTCCGTACTTCCCATGAAATACAGAAAATTTCTGTCTGGAGTGAAGAAGACTTACGGGATCTGTTTCCTATGGATTCTGTGAAAAATTTCCGTCGGAATGCTTTAAACCCGGAACATCCGTTTCAATGGGGACAGGCGCAGAACCCGGACACCTTTTTCCAGATTCGGGAAGCGGCAAATCAGCATTATGAACAAATTCCGGGGATTGTAGAATCTTATTTCCAGAAAATCAATGCGAAAATCGGCACAGAATATCACCTGTTTAATTACTACGGTGCGCCGGATGCGGAGCATGTAATTGTCGCGATGGGTTCTGTCTGCGAGACAATCGAAGAGACCGTGGATTATTTATTGTCGCAGAATAAAAAGGTCGGCCTGGTCAAAGTGCGGCTGTACCGTCCGTTTTCCAGAGCCGCTTTTTTACAATGCCTGCCGCAGAGCGTAAGGCAGATTTCCATTCTGGATCGTACCAAAGAGCCGGGGGCGCCTGGAGAGCCGCTGTATCTGGATGTGGCGTCCATACTGAAAGATACGCGGTTTGAAAACGTAAAACTGTTCCGGGGGCGGTATGGACTTAGTTCTAAGGATACGACGCCGGGTCAGATTCTGGCAGTCTATGAAAACCGCGAAAAACAGGAATTTACCATTGGCATTAAAGATGATGTAACAGGGCTTTCCCTGGATGAGAAAGAAGCTCCCCAGACCATGTCAGAGCATCTTTACAGCTGTAAATTCTGGGGGCTTGGAGCAGACGGAACCGTGGGGGCCAATAAAAATTCCATTAAAATCATCGGCGATCATACAGACCTGTATGCGCAGGCTTATTTTGACTACGATTCCAAAAAGTCCGGGGGCCTTACGGTATCGCACCTGCGATTTGGAAAAAACAGAATTAAATCCACGTATCTTGTTCAGAAAGCGGATTTTGTGGCCTGCCATAATCCATCGTATGTCTGGAAGTACAATATGGTACAGGATCTGGCGCCGGGCGGAACATTCCTGTTAAACTGTGCGTGGGCGCCAGAGGAAGTCGGGACGCATCTTCCGGGTCAGCTAAAACGTTATATTGCAGAGAACAAGATTCAGTTTTATGTAATCAACGGGGTAAAAATCGGTATGGAAACGGGAATGGGTCCCACCAGGATTAATACCATTCTGCAGGCAGCGTTTTTCAAACTGACCAATATCTTGCCGGAGGAAGAGATCGTCGGGCTGCTGAAAGATGCGGCGAAAAAAACCTATGGAAGAAAAGGGGACGATGTCGTTGCGAAAAACTGTGCTGCCATTGACGCCGGAATGCAGGGAGCGCAAAAAGTAGAGCCAGGGGACGACTGGGCGAGCTGTGAAGCAGATCTGCTCTTTGGAAAGGAAGTGGAAGGCAGAAGCCAGTATGTATCGGACTATGTCAATGATATTCAGCGTGCCATCAATGCATTTGAAGGAAATAAGCTTCCTGTATCTGCATTTATGGAATATGCCAGCGGTGCCGTTCCCTCTGGAACGGCTGCATATGAAAAAAGAAATATTGCCGTCCGTGTACCCAACTGGATTCCGGAAAATTGTATTCAGTGCAATATCTGTTCCTATGTATGCCCTCATGCAGTAATCCGGCCTGCCGTGATGAATGAAGCGGAACGGCAGAACGCGCCTTCCGGTATGGCAAGTAAGGATATGCCGGGAAATAATTATCAGTTTTCCATTACCGTATCCGTGCTGGATTGTACCGGATGCGGCACATGCGCCGCCTGCTGCCCGGCAAAGACAAAAGCCCTTGTGATGGAACCTACAGAACAGCATTATGACAAACAGGAGTATTTTAATTAT
>CAJUPF010000030.1 GCA_910588565.1 uncultured Lachnospiraceae bacterium | reverse complement strand
CACAGGATCAGGTGCAGAACGATGCTGCGGGCGATGAGGCAGAGTCACAGGCGTCGGCAGAAGATAAAGGCGGAAAGACGATTGTCTTTTCTACTAATGTGGTAGGCGAGAAAGCAGACGCATTAGAGGCAGCGTGCAGGGCATTTGAGGAGGAAACGGGAAATATCGTGGACTTCCAGGCTCCAGGGTCTGATTATGAGGAACTGATGAAGACAAAGATGGCTTCCAATCAGCTCCCGGACGTGTTTACAACGCACGGATGGTCTGTGGCGCGTTACAGTGATTATCTGATGCCGATCAATGATATGGAATGGGCAAAGGATATTGACGGGCAGATCAAAAGCGTTATCACCAACGCAGACGGCGATATGTTTGTCCTCCCGGTAGATATTGACATTGCAGGCATTGTGTGCAATATGGATGTTTTGGAGGAGGCGGGAGTGGATCCCGACGCAGTTAAAACATGGGATGATTTTGGCGCGGCATGTGACAAGATAGTGGCGGCAGGAAAAAACCCAATTCACATGGGTGGGAAAGACAGTTGGCCGATTGGACAGTTTTTTGACTGGGCGGCTCCTTCTTTCTACATAACAGATGAGAATAGCAGCAAAGCAGAAGAGTTGAAAGGCGGCACGTTCGATACGTCTGTATGGGAGAGCGTAGCAGGGCTTTTGGACGGATGGGTAAAAGCAGGATATTTGAATGAAGATTGCCTGACAGCAGATTACAATTCAGATATAGAGTCTCTGGCATCCGGCAATACAGCGTTCTGCTTCTATGGCAATTCTTCTGTTGTTGACGCAAAAGGCGTAAACCCGGACGCAAATCTTGGAATGATTCCGATTCCTTCCGCAAGCGCAGATGATGAGGCGTCCCTCATTGCAGGCGAGGATATTGCTGTAGGCATTTGGAAAGATACCGAGGTAAAAGATGAGGCAATTGAGCTTTTGAATTACCTGGCAAGGCCGGATGTGATGAAAGCAATCGCGGAAGCTGCAGGCAGCAAGGCAGGACTTACAACAGCGACGGCAGAGATCGGTGATATCGGAGAATATCTGACAAAATATGCGTCAGTGGAAACATATCCATATTTTGACCGTGAATATCTCCCCAGCGGTATGTGGGACGTAATGTGTACGACAGGCGCTGATATTCTGTCACAGAAGGACGGTGCGATTGAAAGCGCAGCGAAAGTGATGGAGCAGAATTTCAATGACAAATACACACCGTAAATAACATGTCTCTGAATTCGAAGGAGGGGAAGCAGAGAAAGCTTCCCCTTCCGTATTTCGGAGCGATGAATCCGGCAGAGCCAGATTTATTGTTACTGACAATATGCCAAAAGAGGCAGAAAGGAAGGGTAGAATATGAAAAAAAGAAACAGGGTGATGAACCTGTTTTATATACCTGCGCTTGTCGTGTTCAGCATATTTGTCATATATCCGCTCTGTAAAGGCATATCGCTGTCTTTTACAAACTGGAACGGATATTCACAGAATTACAAATTTGTGGGTATCAGTAATTATACCAGGATGCTGACAGATAAGAATGTGGGGAGGGCATTTATCAATACACTGATTTATGGAGCTGGGAGTACAGTGCTGCAGAATGTATTCGGACTTGCGTTTGCGCTGCTTTTGAATCAGAAATTCAAGGGGCGCGCCGCTACCCGGACGCTGATTTATCTTCCGGTTATGATCGCGCCGCTTATTATGGGGTACATAATGTATTTCTTCTTCAGCTTTAACAATGGCGCATTAAATGATGTGATCGGGTTGTTTGGGAAAGAAGCGGTAGACTGGCTTTCCAGCGGGTCGACGGCTGTTGCTATTTTGACAATTGTCAATTCCCTGCAGTTTGTGGGAATTTCTATGGTCATCTATCTGGCAGGCCTTCAGGGGATTCCGGATATGTATTACGAGGCGGCAGATATAGACGGCGCCGGCGCATGGAGAAAATTCTGTTATGTGGTGCTTCCGCTTTTGCTGCCGGCTATCACATCCTCAGTCACAATCAATCTGATCGGGGGACTGAAACTGTTTGATATTATTATGGCACTGACGTCCGGCGGGCCGGGATATGATTCCCATTCGCTCTCCACATTAGTCCACAGAACCTATTTTGCAAGTGAAAACGCTGGATATGCTTCTGCGATCGGTATCGTGACATTCCTTTTGATCGCAGTGTTCAGCAACATTGTCGTACAGTATCTCAAGAAGAAGGAGGTGGAGGTATAATGAAGAAAAAAAGCGGTATCTGGCGTTTGCCGATTCTTTTGGTCATATTTGGCGTATATTTTTCACCTTTTTACATACTTGCGGTAATCTCGTTTAAGCCGGTGACGGATCTTAGCTCCAGGTGGAAATTTTCGTCTGCGCCAACTCTGGAGAATTTCCAGACGGCCATTGAGCAGGGTGGGATTTTGCAGGCGCTCATGCACAGCTTTGTTATAATGGTGGTTACAGTCGTTTTGATTGTTTTGGTAGGTTCTCTGGCTGCTTATCCGCTGGCAAGAAATCAATCAAAATGGAATAAGGTGATCCGGGCATTTGTGCTTGGCATTATGATGGTACCCCCTCTTAGTATTTTAGTTTCTTTGTATTCCATAATCGTAAAAATGGGCGGCGTGAACCAGTATTGGGGGATTATTCTGGTTCTTCTGACATTTGAGCTGCCCCAGGCAATCTTTTTGTACAGTAATTTTATTTCATCCATACCAACGGCGCTCGACGAGGCTGCTGCGCTTGATGGCTGCGGTCCGGTCAGGACATTTTTTCTGATTATTTTCCCGCAGTTGAAATCTGTAACAGCATCCGTCGTTATTCTCGCGGGCATTCACTGCTGGAATGATTATCAGTTTTCACTTTACGTCCTGCAATCTTCAGGGATGCGGACTGTCACGCTGGCGATCTCGTCGTTTTTCTCACAGACGACCAGCAATTTAAACGCAGCGTCGGCTGCGGCATTACTGGCAATTTTGCCTGTTGTAGTCTGCTTCTTATTCCTGCAGAAATATTTTATCAAAGGAATGGTAGACAGTGCGGTGAAATAGATGGAGCTGCATATTTTCACAAAAAGGAGGAAGAACATGAAAAAATGGAAAAAATGGACGGCTCTTATGCTCAGCCTCTCTATGATAGCTGGTACGGTTGCTCTGCCGGCGCAAACGGTCAGGGCAGCAGGATTTGAGCAGGACGTCACAGGGCAGAACCTGGTGAAAAATCCAAGTTTTAAAGAAGACGGCAAAGGATGGACATTCACATCCGGCGCCGGGATTGCTGGAAATAATGCGCACGATAATGATAACAAGCATTTTTATTTAGACGCTTCAAATTCGGCGGAATTTGCTGTCAGCCAGAAGATATGGGTGCCCGCAGGCGGGACGTATAGTGCGTCGGTATGGGCATGTACTGGCGGCACTGGCGGTACATTTGGCATCCGTAAGGAAGACGGTACAATTCTGAAGACGGCAGATATCACCGGCAACAGCTATGCGCAGTACACTCTGGATGACCTTGCATTGGATGGCGGGCAAAAAGTGGAGATTTATGTCACAGCAGCCACAGCCTGGGTCAATGGTGATGAATTCTCTTTTGCGTGTACAGAGCAAACCGGAGAAGCGATCGAACAGCCGTGGGAAGAGCCGGACTACAATGCTTTTTCCAGCAACATGGTAAAAAATCCCAGCTTTGACGAGAGCAGTGGATGGACTTTTGTCGGTGGCGGCGGCTATGCCAGCAATAACGGGCACAATGGAAACGGCGACAGGCATTTTAACATCGGTACGTCTATGAGCCAGGAGATTGCGGTTCCATATACCGGGTATTATAAGGCCGGTCTCTGGGTATGCACTTCCATGGATGGCGCAAAGTTTGTGTTAACCAACCTGACGACAGAGGAAGTAAAAGAAACGGATATCGCGATGAATTCGCTTTATACATATTATGAATCGAGTATTTGGCTGAACCGCGGCGATACCGTTGAACTCAAGGTGACAAGGAAAAGCGGCTGGGTCAACGGCGACGACATTTCACTGGAATATGATACGAGCAATTTTGTGAATATGGTAGTCAACCCAGAATTTTCCGATGACAGTGCATGGGAAATCACAGAGGGTACCCAGATCGTCAGAGGCAGCGCAGTGCTGACAGGAGCTGATGACAGCATCGCGCAGGGCATTTATATTCCCCAGGACGGCCCGTACTATGTCGAAGTTACGCTGGAAGATGCAGAGGGCGCCACGGTTGCCTTTGGAGATAACAAGGAAGAACATATCAGTGGCAGCAAGACTGTAAAAATTGATAATATTTCATTGACAACGGCGCAGACAAAGACAGACGATCTTGTAAATCTGTCCGTTTCCGGCAAGGCGACAGTGAAGAAAGCAGTTGTGCAGTTCGATTTGGACAATTATCCGAATAATGCTCCGTCGGTATCTGATGTTAGTGTGACAGGAGATTGCACAGTGGATGTATTGCTCGGTTCATCTTACACATTTAGGGACGAGGATGGCCATAGCGAGGGAAATTCTGAGTTCCGTTGGCTTGTTGCCGACGCGGCGGATGGAGAGTATACGGAAATCCCAGGCGCGACAAGCCGGAATCTTTTCGTAAAGGAAGAGTGGGAAGATAAGTACCTCAAGTTTGAGGTGACGCCGGTCGATCAGTATGCGAAGGCGGGAACTGCGGTTCAAAGTCCAGTGGTAGGCCCTGTGGATCTCAATATAATCCAGGAGCCGGGCTTTGAATCCAACGGCAGAAACTGGTCCGGAATAGGTATGTCCAACAAGGACGCCCATACAGGATTGGTCCGCGCGATTATCAGTCCCGGAACAACAGGTACGCAGACGCTTACAGTGCCGAGAAGCGCTTATTATAATTTGGTCGGCTGGGTGCGCCACAACGGGGCAGGCGGAAGTATCGGCATCCAGGATGAAGCAGGTAACGATCTGGGCAGCACACAGGCTCCGCCGGCTGTGAGCGGGGAAGATCCAACCTGGAGGCAGGCAGAGGTAAAAGGTATTCCTCTGGAAGAAGGACAAAAGGTAAAAGTTGCGCTGGTAGGCGCAGATGCAGATGACGAGGACGCTGCGGCATATGATGCGGATACTTTTTCCTTAAAGCGCGACAGGGACAAAGACATGCCGACATTCCGGAATGTGAAGACAGTCCGCACGACGCCGGAAGCATTTGAAACAGTTGTTGATAACATAAAGAAAGAGATCCGTCTGGTTTATCTTTATGGGACAGACACAACAAAGATTAAGCTTGATGAGCTGACGCTCTCTGAAGGAGCCAGCGCATCTATCCAAACGGGCATGGTTCTGGATCTCTCGGGAGATATGGATATGACTGTTACAGGAAGCGACGGAACTCAGGATACGTGGAAGATTGTCAGCGAAACCAAGGAGAAAAAAGTATCAATGACATCTTCTAACAAAAATCTGGAGAATACGTTTAACTGGGCCGCAAATAAGATGGATCAGTTTGTTATGACAGGAAAGACTGGCCTGGTCAATAAAAGCGAAAGTAACGCGGCGGGAACAGGAACGGCTGAGTACATCCCGTCTTACTGGGCAGGATATTATGACAGGACGGCATTTTATACCAGAGATTTTGTGCATCAGGCTACGGGAGCGCAGATTGCAGGGCTGACAGAAGAGAATTATACCATGTTCAATGTGTTTGCAAAAGAATGTAATGAATTGCGGAAATGGTATACGGTATGGGCGCTGAATTTTGACGGTTCCGTCTATACGCTCGATTACAACAACGAAAACAGTTTTGTAAGGGAAGTGCCGGCACAGTTTGAGTTGGTAGAGAAAGCATACAAGCAATATCTGTGGTCGGGTGACGACCGTTACATCCAAGATGAAGATCTGTGGAATTTCTATACAAACGTTATGACGAAATACATTGATACGCATGACGCTAATGAAAACGGCGTTGCCCAGGAAGTGGGCACGGGTATTTTTAATGGCTCCTGTACGTATAATGAGAGGGGCGGCAGAACGGTAATCGAAGCCGGGGATGCGATCGGCTCCCAGTATCAGGCGACACTGGCTTACGCCGGGATGCTCAAGGCGCGCGGCGAGGAGGAAGAGTCCAAAGCGTGGTATCAGAAAGCGGCAGATCTGAAGAAATATTTTAACGAGGAATGGAGCCAGGCAGAGGAGATGGAAAGCGAGTATGTATGCGCTTGGGGGCCGAACGGCGAGCGATATTCTGATTTCTCCAAAGAAACAAGCTGGTTTATCCCGCTGAAAATGATTACCGAACCGGGAGAGCGCAATGACGGCTACATTGATTTTCTGCTGGAAAAATTAGGCGACGGTATTGGATCGTCAAGCACGGCTCCGTCAAATATTGAGGCGTATACCTACATTCCGGATATGCTGTTCTTATACAACAGAAGCGACGACGCATGGAAGTGGATGAAATATATTGCGTCTATCAAGGACAATCCGCATGAAAGACCGAGTCAGGGAACGAATGGCGATTACCCGGAGATTTCCTTCACATATGTATCCCATGTGATTGAGGGCATGATGGGCGTAGAACCGGATGCATGGGAAGACCGCGTTGCGACATCCCCGAGGCTTCCGTCCGAAGTGGATGATATGAAAGTGGACTTCATGAAGATAGGCGATTATGAGATAGATCTGGAACACATCGGTAACACGCAGTCTACATTGACGAACAACGGCAAAAAAGCCATTACCTGGGAAGCGCGGTTCTACGGTGATTATGAACAGTTGCAGGCCGGGGACAGTGTGATTGACGCAGAAACAAAAGATATCAACGGAATTACAGTAAGCTACGTGACGGTAGAAGTGCCGGCAGGAGAGAGCATAACGGTAAAGGCAGATGCAGATGCGGATGACACAGCAAAGAAAGCTGCAAAAGCAGTAGATGACATGATTGATGCGCTTGGCGAGATTACACTTGAGAAAAAGGCAGATGTCGAAGCGGCAAGGGCAGCTTATGAAGCGCTGGATAATGTAGCAAAGGGTTATGTGACAAAGCTGGATGTTCTGGTAACAGCAGAAGGCATAATTGCACAGCTCGAAGCATCGAACGATGAAATAGAAGAGGCTAAGGAGGCTGCGAAAGCAGTAGACGATGCGATCGATGCGCTTGGCGAGATCACATGGGAGAAAAAGGCGGCAGTCGGAGTGGCAAGAAAAGCGTACGATGAGTTGTCTGCGCTGGCGAAGTCGTATGTGACGAAGCTGGATATCCTGCGAGATGCAGAAGCGAAGCTGGAAGAGCTGGAAGATCAAGACCAGAGTATAAAGGACGCTGCGAAAGCGGTAGATGATCAGATTGATGCGCTCGGCGAGATTACGCTTGAGAAAAAGACGGCGGTGGAAGCTGCGAGGGCGGCGTATGAGGCGCTGTCGGAAGCGGCAAAAGGCTATGTGACGAAGCTGGATGTCCTGAAAGCGGCGGAAAAGAAGATCACAGAGCTTCAGAATCAGGATGCGGCAGATCGGGTGGCTGAGATGATCCGTAAACTTGGCACAATTACAGCATCCAGCAAAGCGGATATCGAAGCGGCGCGTGCAGCGTATAACGCGCTCAGTGACGCAGCAAAAGCATTGGTGCCAAATCTGAATGTCCTGAAGGCGGCAGAGCAGAAATATGCGGAGATCACAAATCCAGCTACGCCATCCAAAACGGATCTTGCTAAAGCGACCGTAGCGGCAATTCCGGCACAGGCATACAATGGCAAGGCATTGGCGCCGGCGCTTACGGTTTCCTGTAATGGAAAGAACCTTACCTTAAATAAAGACTATACGGCTGCATACCGTGCAAACCAGAATATCGGAACGGCAAGTGTAGAGATTCGCGGTATCGGAGATTATACAGGAAGCAAAACCGTAACTTTCCAGATCGTAGTAAAGAAAAAAGCGGTATATACCGTTGGAAACTATAAGTATACGATTACAAACGCAAAGACAAACGGCAAAGGTACCGTTGCCTTGTCTGGCGTAAAGAGTAAATCTGTGGCGAATAAGCTGAAAAAGATCACAGTAGCCAAGACAGTGAACATCGGCGGAAAGAAATTTAATGTGACGGAAATTTCAGCAAAGGCATTTTCCACATGTAAGAAGGCCGCAAGCGCAACCATTGGCGCAAATGTGACAAAGATTGGCGCGAATGCATTCAATGGATGTAAGAACCTTAAAAAAGTTACAATCAGCAGCAAGAATCTGAAATCTGTTGGTAAAAATGCATTTAAGAATATTTCCGCAAAAGCAAAGATCAAAGTGCCGAAGAATAAACTGAAGGCATATAAGAAATTGCTCAGTAGAAAAGGACAGAAAAAGAGTGTAAAGATAACGTCATAAATTTCAGGGGCAGGCGTGACTCACATGAGTCACGCCTGCCCCTGTTTGGGACTATCTAGTTCCTGACAGCCCCTTTGCAGGAGTTGTTCTATTTGCTTATTTTTGCTTTCGTTGAAAGTCCTCTATTCTTCAGCAGTTTCTTATATGATTTCAACTTATTCGACGGTACGGTAACTTTTAATTTCTTATAATTTGATTTGCCTGCATAAGTAAAGGCCTTGCTTCCGACTTTCTTTGACGTTAGTTTTTTGGACAAAATCTTAATTGATGTTATTTTTTTACAATTGTAGAAAACTTTGCTGCCAATTGATGTTACAGATGCAGGAATTGTTATTTTCTTTAATGTGGAACCTTCAAAAGCAGATTTGCCAATTGTTTTTACCTTATTTCCAATTGTTACGGTTTTTATCTTTTTATCATTCTTAAATGCATTCTTTTCAATGGAAGTTACATTGTAATATTTACCGCTGATCTTGACTTTTGCAGGTATCTTAATCGTCTCTTTTTTCTTTTTCGGAGCCTTGTAGGATACTTCTTTTCCCTTTTTGGTTATCAGATAAACGCCATTGCCAACGGTCACCTTTTTGCCCACTGCAGGAATCTGTTCTGTTGTAGTGGGAGCGGGCTTTTTAAGCGCTTTGACCGCATGATTCAGATTGGCTGCAGCCTGATCAACGCTGGCCTGGGACGAATACATTCCTTTAAATACCGGTGAAGCTGCCTCCAATGCTTTTTGTACTGCTGCATAACTTTCAGCCGTATAGTCGCCTGCCTTTAGCACAGCGGCCTGGCTCATAGCTGCTTTCAGCGCGGTCTTATCGATCACATATACATGGAAGCGGTTTTCCGACTTGTTGCCTGCAAGATCCTGTGCCAAAACAGTTACTTCTGTTTTGCCGATTTTAAACAGTGAACCCGGAGCAATGGAATATGTGACATTAATATTCAGGTTGTGATCGTCCACTGCTTCAGCTGTATAGGAAACCGGAACAGAAGTTTCGCCGTTGGAAACCGAAACATATCGGTCAGCGGAGTTAAAAAGGATTGGCGCCAAATGATCACTGATATCTACATGTTTCACACCGTCGATTTCTTCGCAGTGCTTTACATATTTAAAACCATCATCTGTCAGTTCCACTTCATAAATTTCTGCACGGACCGGGCCGCCGCTGCCATCCATACCGCCGCCCATATTATTATGCATACAGAGCAGAAGATTGCCTTCAAAGTCTTCAAATACCATACTGTGTCCTTTATCGGAATAATCAAGCGGTGCAAGCTGCTCCCATGGGCCTTCGATATTTCCTGTACGGGAAATTGCCTGGGTCATGATATATTTATCATCCCGATAAGTTGTCCATAAGGTAACCAGGGAGCCGTTTGGCGTTGTATGGAAATGTACGCCGTCTGTTACATAGCCTGGTAACTGTTTATCGGAAAGCTGTTTATGTTCTTCTACCGTGCCGTACCGTGCGCCATACGCATCGTACATCAGGCCGTCCCATTCATACCATGGCGCGTCGGTAGCCAGGAAAAGAAGGAATGGATCTCCAACGCTTCTGGAAAGATCCTCTGTCAGCTGAATTGCTTCCACGGTTCCGTCAAGTTTCTGAACCCATTCATGGGCATAAACCAGATATGGCGTTCCATCTGGAGCAACATAAAAGGAACCATCCAGTGTCATCAGGCCTTTTCCGGTAACAGGATTGGCCGGGCTCATTTCCACAAAAGGACCTTCCGGAGAATCGGATACCGCGATCACAGACGCACGACGGTAAGTCTGGGTCCAGCGATCGGAATCTAAGCCAGGCTTTATCTCCTCTAAAATCTCTTTTGTATTGTGCAGTGTGGTAAAAAGGTAATATTTGCCGTTATATGCATGGACTTCAGGTGCCCATGGAGCAGAATTGATATTGTACCAGGGCTGTTCTACACCATATCCTACCTGATAAACGGCAGTTGGGTTTGACCAATGGATCAAATCCTTGCTTTGATAGGCCATAACGCCGCGAATCCGGTTCCCATCCTCATCTCTTAAGTTGCTTGCGGTATAAAAATAGTAGGTCTGTGAAGCTTCATCTGCCAGAATATAAGGATCATGGCAGCTCATTTCCGGCATGGTAAGCGGATATTCCGTAGCGGAATTGGTTGTAGGTGTTACAACTGGTTTTGCTTCAGGTTTCTTTACAATCACCGTAAAGTCTTTGGCAGCTGTATTTCCAGCAGAATCAGAAGCCGTAACAGTAACAGTCGTACTCCCCTGGCGAAACTCAGAATTTGGCGGAATGGAATAGGTTACGTTTACATCCCCGTCCACATCATCCCGTGCCACTGCAGTAAACGGAACCTTTGCTGTCTGCGCATCTGTTTCTGCCACGCGGGTTGAAGGAACATAAATCTTTGGCGCTACAGTATCTTTTATGATAACACCGGAAATGCCATCTAGATCTTCGCGATGGCTGCTGAGTTTAAACCCATTGTCAGTAAGTGTGGCATTATAAAGTTCTGCATGATGCGTATCGCCGCCCATATTGTTCTGTACCATAATCATAGTAGTCCCATCAAATGCTTCAAAGGACATTCCAAAGCCCTTATCGCCTGTAAGGAGAGGCAATTTCTGTGCCCAGCGCCCTTCGATGCCGCCAGTGGCGGAAACAGCCTGTACCTGGACAAAGCTGCCATGGCATTCTGTGGTCCACAGCATAACAAGGCTGCCATCCGGCGCTGTATAGACACGTGGCGCATATGCTTTGTAAGGTGAGAACTGATCAGGGTTGGCATCAATATAGCCATCCGGTGCGCCATAGTTCATATCATCGTTGACAGCGGACATGGAAGCACGGAATAAAACTTTCTGCCTGCCAGCTGCAGCGGTAAGATCCTTTTTCATTGGGATATATTCAATAATTCCATCAATCTTCATAGCCCAGTCATGTGCGTAAACCATAGAAGGATTGCCATTTGGGTCTACATAAAGGGAGCCGTCCATAGTCATTACCTGTTCCTGATTCGGTCCCTGGGATTTCGTGACATCCAGATCTTTGAATACGCCAAGAGGGGAATCAGCTACAGCAATAATGGTAGATTTCGGATACTTATCATTCCAACGGTTTGAGGAACTGTCCCATCCGGTTCCGCCCATCCCTTCCTGCAGAATCTTCGCACTGTTCTGCAGAGTAACCATCAGGTAATATCTGCCCCCGTATTGGAATACGCTTGGGGAAACGGGCAGTTCTTTTGCATTCCATGCGTTTGCTGTGTCTGGTACGGTATAAACAGTCGATGCATCCGACCAACTTTTCAAATCTTTACTTTGGTATGCTATCACACCGGGAGTTGCGTCTAGGCTGGATGTATAGAGATAGTAAGTCTGCGTGCTCTGGTCAGCATAAATAAATGGATTGCTGACTTTGATATCCGATAACCGGTTAGGATATGCAGATGGTTCAGCCTTTGTCTCTGCTGCAAAAACTGGAACTGCCATTGTGGCCAGCAGGGTAATCACCAATAAGAGCGCTAATAATTTTTTCTGTTTCGACATAAAAATCCTCCTTTCCTGTGTTTCATTTTTGCTGTTAAATGGATTTCTTTCCTGTGTCACTTCCTTCCACCATTCTAAATTTTATACGATCAGAAATATGCGTTTTTCTAATATTTTCTAAAAGTATGCCTTTATATTATATTGTTTTGTCGAATTTTGCAAACAAAATTTCAGTAAAGTTTTACTTTTTTGATATTTTCGTTAGAAATAAACAAAAACATAAGATAATATTTATGAATTTTAACAATAAAATTTTATTTTATTGTTAATTATTAAGAATTTTAAATTATTTTTTGAAAATAATATTTCTTTATAAGCATTAGAAGGAATATTCAGAATTCTTACCGAGACTTTTCGGGTTAATTTCTTATCATATAGACAGACTGGATGAACGGAAATTTCAGAATGTAAATAGTTAAATTTTACCATAATATTTCTTTGATTTTAGAAAAAGAATAAATAAAATCTTATCAGTATGTGTTGGCAGAGTTCGTAACTGGCAGCTTCGTTTTTTTCTGTGAGATTAGAATGGATGGAAATCAGGGAAAAGCCCCTGAGCTGTCCTGCTGATAACAGTGTCGCTTTTCTGTCAAAACAGGACAGCCTGGTTTGTTTATTTACAGATAAAGCCAACGCCTACGGCTTTCGGTCCGCAGTTCGCAGCAATGGCAGCGCCGATCTGATACACGGCGGACGGACCATAGCCTAAGCGTTTTGTCATGGCTTCTGTTATTTCTTCCAGACAGGCGGGATCGCTGCCATATGCCACTTCATAAGGTGTTCCCGGTTCGAGTTCGGCAGCGCTTAGTTCAGCAATTTTGGCAATCAGGTTATGTTCTCCCCGGCATTTTGCTGCTGTCTGAACTTCTCTGTTGTGAATCTTCATAACAGGCTTTAGATTCAGCTTGTCTCCAATAAAAGCGGCAGCGGAAGGGATGCGTCCGGATTTCCCGGCATATTTTAGCGTATAAATTCCAAAATAAACCTGCCGTCTGGGGAGAATGCCGGTCAGATATGCTGCGATTTCATCTGCAGACGCACCTTGTTCAAGCATCTTTGCAGCCTCCACTACAGGACTTCCATAGAAAAAACTGTAACCCATTCCATCAATATTGTAAATATGAAATGTATCCTGGTATTCCGGATGCTCCTCAAAAAACAGGTCTTTTGCCATCCGGGAATTGTCATAGGTCGTAGAGCCTTTGGAGTTAATCAGGACTAAAATCAAGTCAGTCACTCCGGCTTTTGCCTGCTTTAGATAGAGCTCCTGAAATTCGTAAGGGGTAATCTGGGAGGTCTTTGGAATCTCATCATATTGTTCCATCAGCTCGTAAAACTGTGCGTTTGTAAGATCAACGCGGCTGGTATAGGATTTGTCCCCAATGATTACCTGAAAAGGGAGAACAGAAATATTGCAGCGCTTTTCATCCGCTTCGGAAATATCGCTGGCTGAATCAGTGATAATCTGAATTTTACTCATACTTAAATTCCTCCATATTTCGTATTTCTGGTTGTTTTATATTTAAGCATTATAGCATATTCTGGAAATTCTGCAATGCGGGTTTGTTGACATATTTTTTTCTCAGTGTATAATTAGGGCATAAGCTATTAAAAAAGGAGAATTTGTGATATGCGAATCCTGATTGCAGAAGATGAACCGAAAAAATTACAGCCAGGATTACGGTCAGAGCAGGAAATCACAGCAAAGCGAAAGCAGTTTTGAAAGTAAACGAGGAGGATGAACATGAAGAAATTAATAGCAGCGCTTTTAGGAATAGCAGGAATTTTCTGTATGGTACTTGGAGGCATTCCACAATTAAAACAAGGCGATTCCATCTCGGTTATCGGCAGAGCGGACGGCCCGACCTCCATATTTCTTGCCGGAAGGGTGGGAGATAAATATTCAATTGGCCTAATCATAGCCGGAGCGGCTGCCATCCTGACAGCGATTGTCTTATTTCTGAAAAAGCGAAAACAGAACTAAGGAACTGTTAAGAACACAAAGAAAAAGATACGTCTGTCATTGTTGTCTGACAGACGTACCTTTTTGTATTTGAAATTTTCTATCCCTTCTGTGACACAGGCGCCTGCTGGCAGAGGAGGGAGAAGTTAAAGTCAAACTCCTCTTCATTCAGCCGGTACTTTTCAATCAGTTCCGGCCCGCAGCTGTTCGAGCCGATTCCGCTCTGTCTGTAATCCACGCAAAGCACCGTGTATGGAGATTCTTTTAACTGGTAGTTATGCGTTTTTTCTGTTAATTCTTCCTGTGTATAGACCGAAGCGTTGAATGCAAACCTTTCTGTGCCTGCCACAGTCAAAACAGCCTTTTGGTTTTCACTGGATACAGTCACATAATCGCAGTCATGATGGCTCCCATTTTCCTGAGGCATAATATAATCCTCATGCATCGCCTTCACATCTGTATGGAACAGGCCATGATAACCGGCCCATTTTTTATCGATATAGCTTTCTAAAGGCCCGATTCCACAGTAAGTCACCTGTTCCATAGATTTTGGCAGGAACATACGAAGGCCGAATCTTGGCAGGAATGGAAATTCCGGATTCTTCTTTACATGCAGGCTGACTTCGATGGCTCCATTTGCATGAACTGTCCATTTAGCCTGAATATCCAGGATTCTCTGAATATAAATGGCGGATATGGAAAGTGTGGTTTCGATTCTGACGCTGTCTGCCGCGGCGCTGGTATGCGTTTCGTATGCTCTTGCTACAATGCGGTCATAATGCGCGTTTCTCCATTCCTCCTTGATACGGCGGTCATTATCCGTAGGCGCCCTCCAGATATTGTATTCCATAGGACGCTCAAGAAGCGACTGGTTTTTGTAGACCATAGTTTCAAATCTTCCCGCTAATTTATCATAGGTATAACAAAATTCCGGAGAGGAAATCGTAATCGTGCAGACATCTTCCTCCAGTTTCAGTTCTGCACTGGCTTTGGCTAAATCAGCTGCTAAGAGCAGCTCTTTTACATTCTGGTTTTTATTTTCTTTTGTCAGAACAGGCAGTTCTTCAAAGCCCAGTAAAAATCCGGCCGGAAGAACTTCTGTAGCTTCTTTCAGATAACAGGAAACTTTTAAATAGCATGTCCCCTTTTCCGGTACGTGAAATGCAAGCGGAACGGTTTTTTCCTCATGTGCGGGGATATCCAGCAGCTTTGCATCCGCAATGCTTCCTTTGTCAATCACAATCCCATCGCAGCGTACTTCGTAGCCTATGGTCAGGTAATCCTTTACATTTACAAAATCCATATGATTGTGAAGGACAATCTCATTCTTCTCCAAATCCAATGCCGTGACCCGGACTGGCCGATGGACGTTTTTAAATTCGATCAGACCCGTATGCGGCCTTCTGTCCGGGTATACCATACCGTCCATACAGAAATTGCCGTCATGAGGATATTCGCCATGATCGCCGCCATAGGCATACATTTTCTTTCCCGTCTCTGTTCTTCCGGTCTCAATGGCATGATCGCACCATTCCCAGATAAAACCGCCGCAAGCCCCGTCGTATTGCTGAATTACCTGGAAATAGTCTTCCAGATCTCCAGGGCCGTTTCCCATTGCGTGGCAATATTCACACATGACAAATGGTTTTGTGCCATCCTCTTTAAAATAGTCGTGCATTTCCTGAAGAGAAGGGTACATACGGCTGAATAAATCAATGTTGCTAAAATCAAAGCTGCGTTTGTCTGAAGTATAGCGTGCGCTTTCGTAGTGGGTCAGGCGGGTTGCGTCAAATTTCTTCGTCCATTCCAATGCAGCCTCAAACGTGCAGCCGTAAGCACATTCATTTCCCATCGACCAGATCACAACACTGGGGCGGTTTTTATCGCGTTCTACACAGCGCTGCGCACGGTCTACCGTAGCTTCTGTAAATTCCGGATTATCCGCAATCGCTTCTCCCCAGCGTTTTGCACGGCTGAACCAGTCCATATCAGAGGAATAGACGTCGGCTGTGCCATGGCTTTCATTATCCGCTTCATCAATCACATAAAATCCCAGACGGTCAAATAAATAATAGTACGCCGGAGCATTGGGATAATGGCTGGTACGGATTGCGTTGATATTATGTTCTTTCATCAGGATCAGATCTTGTAACATCTGCTGTCTGCTGATGGTAAACCCGGTAACCGGATCACTGTCATGGCGGTTGACGCCGCGGAATTTTACTTGAACGCCATTGATATATAAAACGCCGTTTTCCGTATGGATTTCCCGGACGCCGACATAATCTGTGATCACTTCATTAGCAGTTTTCAGGACAAGTGTATACAGATAGGGTGTTTCTGCATTCCAAAGATGTACATTTTCAATGGAAAACGACAGTTTACCGTTTTTAGCGCAGCCTTCCGCTACAGTATGCCCTTCCTGATCGAACAGTGTTACAGAGGTTTCGACTGGCTGGCTTTGATATTTGAACGTAATATCAACGGCGCCATTTTTATAATCTGCAGATGGAACCGCTTTGACAAAGTAATCAAAAATACCTTCCTCTGGCCGTTTTAACAGATATACATCCCGGAAAATCCCACTCATCCGAAATTTATCCTGATCTTCTAAATAGCTGCCGTCACACCATTTCAGAACCAGGACAGCAAGGGTATTTTCCCCTTCTTTTAAAAGCTCTGTCACATCAAACTCGCTGGTGGAATGGGATACCTGGCTGTATCCTGCATAGCTGCCGTTTATCCAGACATAAAAACAGGAATCCACACCCTCAAAATTCAAAAATGCTTTTGGGGCTTTGGTATCCTGATGATATTCAAATGTGCGCACATATTCCCCACAGGGATTGTCATGGGGCACATAAGGCGGATCCATCGGAAACGGATACCGGGTATTGGTGTATTGATGGCGGTCATATCCATAATTCTGCCAGACAGCAGGCACTGTTACCGTATCAAAACCGGCAGTATCAAATCTTTCCTGATAAAATTCTTCTTTTGCCTGATAGACGCTTTCAAAGTAACGGAATTTCCATTCCCCCGAAAGAAGCACAAAACGGTCTGACTGTTCGCGCTTATCCGCGAAATCTTTCATCTGGACAGAAGCGGGGATATAGTAAGCTCTGTTTGGCATTGTATTCTGATGCAGCACATGTAAATCTTCATAATATTTTGGGATAATCATTGTCTTTTACCTCCTGATTTTTTTATGTAGTTGCGTGTAATAGAATACAACCAATTATAGTGCCTGCTTGTAAAAATCTCCATATCCTGTATTGGACAAAATATGCACAAAATGATACAATTGTTGTCATCCCAATGCAAAGGAGGCGCCTATGTATTCTAACACCGGATATTTAAATGATGAAGATATTGAACTGGAAGATAAAAACCACCCGCTGACAGTCTGCAGCTGCGGCATCTACCGGCTGATTCATCAGGCGGCCATGACAACGATACGCCCCAAAGGCCGCACAGACTATCAATTATTATATATTACAGCCGGCAAAGCTTTTTTTCTTTTGGGAGAGAATGAGAAAGAACTTTCTGCCGGCCATATGATTTTGTACCGTCCGGGGGAAAGCCAGCATTATTATTATTATGTGGAAGATAAACCTGAAGTATACTGGATACATTTCTCAGGCTGTGATGTTTCGGATATTCTGGACAAAATTGGATTTTTCAATACGCAGATCCTCTTTTGCGGAATTTCCTTTCAGTATCTTGAACTGTTCCGCCAGATGATCTTAGAACTGCAGTTAAAACGTCCCTGCTTTGAAGAATTGCTCTGCCATTATCTGCATCAGCTTTTTACAGAAATCCACAGAGGCCAGCTGGAAATTTCTACGGAATCATGCAGATACCAAAAAGAAATGGAAGCGACAGTTCATTATTTTAATGAATTTTTTACAAAAGATATTTCTATCGAAGGCTATGCCAAAAGCCTGCATATGAGCGTAAGCTGGTTTATCCGCAGCTTCCGGCAGTATATGGGTATGCCGCCGATGCAGTATATCACTTCCATCCGCATCAATAAAGCAAAAGAGCTGTTGAAAAATACCGATTACTCCATCCAGGAAATCAGCGGGCTTGTGGGATATGAAAATCCTCTGTATTTCAGCAGGATGTTCCGAAAACAAACCGGGATTTCCCCATCCGCCTACCGGAAGGAATAAATGGCACTCTTGAAAATACTTGGCATATATGCTAGAATACTAGGAACTATACATTGGAAGAACAGAAGGAGGAATCATTTATGAATTATAGAAAAAAATCACTTCAAAAAACAGTGATACTGTGCCTGACAGCAGTATTGGCTTTTAATCTGTCAGGATGTGGGAAAAAGAGCCTTCTGGATCCTAAAAATCCGGTATCTCTGACGGTATGGCATTATTATAATGGTTCCCAGCAGGCAGCTTTTGATGCTTTGGTAGAAGAATTTAACGATACAACAGGCCGTGAGAAGGGGATCTATGTACAAAGCTATTCCCAGGGATCGGTTTCCGATCTGGAGACAGCGGTGCGGGACGCAATTGACGAAAAGGTCGGTTCGGATGAAATACCGGACATTTTTTCTTCCTATGCGGATACGGCTTACGAAGTGGAACAGGCAGGCGCTTTAGCGAATCTTTCTGATTATTTAAGCGATGAGGATTTAGAGCAGTATGTGGATTCTTATATTGAAGAGGGACGTATTGCAACCGACGGTTCCCTCCGGATTTTCCCAACGGCTAAATCCACAGAGATTATGATGATTAACAAAACAGACTGGGAACCTTTTGCAGAAGAGGCAGGAGCTTCCCTGGAGGATTTAAAGACCATAGAAGGCGTTGTAAGCGTTGCGCAGAAGTACTATGAATGGACGGACAGCTTAACGCCTGATATCCCAGGCGATGGGAAGGCATTTTACGGCAGGGATGCGCTGGCCAACTATTTTATCATTGGAATGCAGCAGCTTGGCGCTGAGATTTTCCAGGTGGAAAACGGAGAGGTGACTCTGCACGTACCCAAAGAAGAACTGCGCCGCCTCTGGGAAAACTATTATATCCCAATGGTAAAGGGGTATTTTGGCGCGTATGGCTCTTTCCGCTCAGATGACGTCAAAACAGGAGATATACTGGCCTATACAGGTTCCACTTCTTCTGCCATGTATTTTCCGGATCAGGTGGAACTGGACAATGACAGCCATGCGATTGATTATATCGTAATGGCTGCGCCTGTATTGGAAGGCGGGCAGAATTATGCCGTCCAGCAGGGCGCGGGCATGGTAGTCAGCAAATCGGATGAAACGCATGAATATGCTGCAGTAGAGTTTTTAAAATGGTTTACCCAGGCAGAGAATAATCTGCAGTTTGGATGTGTTTCCGGTTATCTGCCAGTGACAAAAGAAGCAAACAGCGCAGAAAAGCTGGATCTGGTGATTGCGGAACAGAAACTGGAAGTTGCGCCAAAGACTTATGACTGCCTCACTACGATATTTCAAGAAATGAATGATACGACGCTTTATACAAATAAAAGTTTTAAAAATGGTTCCGACGCAAGAAAAGTCTTGGAATACAACCTGGCGGACAAGGCGGCGGAAGATCGCGCGGCCGTTGCAGCAGCGCTAGAACAAGGAGCTGATCTGGAAGAAGCGTCTGCCGCATACATAACAGAAGAAGCCTTTGAAACATGGTATACTTCATTTTGTGACGCGTTAGAAGACGTGCTGAAATAAAGCAGGTGTACAATGAAAAGAATGAGCCGGAACAAGAAGAAAACATCAATATTCAAAATCTTTCTAATCCCATTGATTGTGATTATGCTGATACAGAGCATGATTACTATTGGCACGCTGATTGTCAGACAGACGGCTGGGACACTGGAAGAATATTCCAGCAGTATGATGAACCGGCTGGTAGAAAACCGCAGGGTAATTCTGCAAAACGACATGAACCAGCGCTGGGCGTCCGTTCGTGAACAGGAGACGCTTATAAACGGTATTTTAGAGCAATTTTTATCCGAAGAATCCGTAACGCTCGAAGATCTTCTGCATTCTGGAGAACAGAAACGAAAGATTCTGGAACAGCTGTTCCCAGAATGCCTGAATATTCTGAACAGTAATAGCACAACCGGGATTTTTCTGATTCTGACAGAGACGACAATGCAGGAATCTGGGAATTACGACGGTTTTTTTATCCGAGATTCCGATCCTGCTACCAATCCTGCAAATTATACGGATTTACTGCTGGAACGCGGAGGCAAACAGCTTTCCAGAATGTGGGATATTCCGCTGGATACAGGCTGGACGACGCAGTTTCATATGGCAGGGCCAAAAGAGAAGGATTCTGAACGTTATTTTTACGAACCCTGGCGCGCCGGCATAGAATATCCGGATGCTGACACAGAGGATTTGGGGTATTGGTCTATGCCGTTTTATCTGGAACAGAATATGGCGGATTCCTATGAAATGATTACTTACTCCCTGCCGCTTAGATATAACGGAACTGTATATGGGGTTTTAGGCGTTGAGATTTCCTGCAGAAGCCTTATAGAATATTTTCCTGCAGCAGAACTAAACGATATCCAGCAGTCCGGATATTTGCTGGCAGTCCGGCAAAATGAGAACAGCTATCTTCCTATGGCGGGCAAAGGAATGCTCTATGATCTTGTGGTTTCTGGCGTATCTGAAGACGGCAATTTTAACTTGCAGCAGACAGATTATAACAATCTTTCCCTTGTGCAAAATACAAAGCTGAACCAAAATGGAATTTATGCTGTTGTTTGTCCGCTGAAACTGTACAGCGGCCATGTGCCATATGAGAATACAGAATGGGTGCTTATGGGGCTGGATACGGAAGACGATTTATTTGGGATGAGTCGGCAGCTGTATTTTTGGATGGTTATTGCAATTCTGACAGGCCTGCTGTTTGGCGTATTGGGCATCTATATTCTGGTAAAACATCTGACCAGGCCGGTACAACAGCTGATGCAGTGTATCAGCCGCGGCAATGCCGGATTACTGGAATTTAAGCCGTCTAATATCCTGGAAGTTGATGCGCTGTACGATGTGGTAGCCGATTTGACAGAGCGTCAAAAAGAGGCCGAAAATATTCTGATTGAGGAAAAAGAACGATACCGCCTTGCTCTGGAATCTTCCCAGGACATCTTTTTTTCCTATAATTTTCAGAACCATTTGCTGGATATTGTCAATCATAAGACTCGAAGCGGACAGTGGAAATGTGAAGAATACGAATGCGGGTTTGTTAACCCGAATTATATTTATGAAGAAGACCGCGAAGAAGCCATTCAAAAAATGAGCAGTAAATCAGATCAGATCTATGCGGAATTTCGGCTGAAATGGCCGGAGGATACGGAATATGCCTGGATTGCGCTTACTGGAAAAGTATTGTATGATACGGACGGTAACCGTTGGAAATTAGTCGGCAGTATACGCGACATTCAAAAACAGAAGGAGAAAGAAGCAGAACAGTACAGGAAAACAATTACAGACGGTGTTACCGGCCTTTCTGTGTTCAGCGCCGGAATGAAAACGATACGGGAATACCGCCAAGAGAAACCGGATGGATATATGGTTCATCTCTTTTTGGAACACTTAAAAGCTGTCAATGAGAAAAACGGCATTGTATTCGGCGATATGATCCTAGAGGAAATTGGAAGCCTGATACAAGGCTGCTGCCAGGACAACAACGGCCAGACAGCGGCGCTGCGTTTGAACCAGGACGAGTTTGTCCTCTGGTTGGGAGACAGATCCAAAAAGCAGGCGGAGGGATGTATAAAAACGCTGTCAAAACGCATTGCAGCTGCGTTTGATCATGATGTCTTCCATATCCGTATGTGTGCCGGTCTGGCTCATGGCAAAAAAGAGCTGAATGCGCAGCAGCTGATCCGCAGGGCAAAACTCGCACAGAAGCAAGCAGTTTCCAATATGAGGCGGCAGTATCTGTTCTACGAGGAGATTTCGGAAAAACCACATATGATACTGCCCGCATTGCAGGGACAGGAAATGAACTCCCTGAGTTACTGGGAAGAAGTCAGCCTGATTTCCATCGCATTAAACCTTTTTGGTAAGGGAGCTGATTTTCCTGCCCAGATGATGCTGATGATCCGCAAAATCGGAAGATTTTATGGAGCCAGCGATGTTCTGGTATCTCTGCTGCGCGCTGATTTCAATTCTAACTATCTGGAATATCAGTGGCATCAGAATGAAGAAACGATCACGGAAAATGTCAGAAAATACAGGGAAGAGGAAAAGGAATCCTTTTACCAGTGGCTGGGAAATGAGGAAGTACGGTATGTAACAGAAGAAGACAGCAAACAGGACGTCGTACAGTGCTTTTTAAGCATCCAGCAGGGACAGCATGGTATTCTGCTGCCCATGTATGACAGTGGAAGCTATATTGGAAATATCTGTATTCTTGGCGTTTCGCAGGAACTTCTGGAAAATCCGGAAGAATATCAAAATTTCGCAGAGCTTGGCCGGGTCATTCAGGGTCAGCTAAATCAGCAGCAGCACGATATTGCCAGCAAAGCAAAATCTGAATTTTTATCACGCATGAGCCATGAGATCCGCACACCGATGAACGGAATTATCGGAATGACGGCAATCGCCCTGCAGCAGGATCAGAGCCAGGAACGAATGATGGACTGCCTGCAGAAGATCAAGACGTCTTCGGATTATCTGCTGGGATTGATCAACGATATTCTGGATATGTCCAAAATCGAAAGCGGCAAGATGAAGCTGGAACCATTTAACTTTAATATCCAGGAAATGCTGGATACAATTCAGGAATTGATCCAGCCTCAGGCTACTGCCAAAAAGGTTATGTTTGTGCAGGATATTTCGTTGACGCACAACTGGTTTGTAGCGGACAAGCTGAGAATCAGCCAGGTACTGATCAATCTGCTTGGAAACGCGGTAAAATTTACGCCGGAGAACGGACAGGTTATTCTGACGGTGCAGGAACTGGAATCTTTGGGACAGGAAGCTAAAATCCGTTTTTCTGTGCGTGATACGGGAATCGGGATTGCAAAAGAAGATCAGGATCGCGTATTCCGCTCATTTGAACAGGCTTCTGAAAAGAATCCCTCAAAACAGCAGGGTACAGGCCTTGGACTTTCCATCAGCAGCCGTCTGATACAGATGATGGGCAGCAATATACGCCTGGACAGTGTTCCTGGAAAAGGCAGTACGTTTCATTTTTCGATTTCTCTGACACTTGGGGAAAATATGGAGAACGAGACGGTATCCGATGAGATCTCCTTTAAAGGATGCCGTATCCTGGTAGTGGAGGATAATGAATTAAACGCTGAAATCGCGCAGTGCCTGCTGGAAGAACGTGATTTTGAAGTTGACTGCGTCTATGATGGGGCACAGGCTGTAGAACGCATACGCACGACAAAACCAGGTACCTATGATGCAATTCTGATGGATATTATGATGCCGGTTATGGATGGCTTAGAAGCTTCCCGCACCATACGAAGCATGGAACGGGAAGACTGCCATACCATACCGATTATAGCCATGTCGGCAAATGCGTTTGATGATGATCTAAAGAAATCGGTAGAATGCGGCATGAACGGGCATTTATCTAAGCCAGTGGAAGTAGATAAGCTGTACCAGGCGCTGGATGAAATTATTCGGGGGAATCAGAATCCGAAGCCAGAATAAGCGTCAGCGGTTTGCTTAATTTATTGCAGAACAGTTACGTCAAATGTGATTTTTACAATGCCAAATTCCCTGTGAATGCTGTCTGAAATTGCTTTTACAAAAGCTTCCCCGGAATTCATAATGACATTCGCAATCACGGACAGCGAAATTCCAAAGCCGAGGATTGTCACTCCGGCAACTACTAAAATCAGCTGGATGGGATAGGAAGTTACCGGAATAAAAGAGGCAATCCACATTCCAAAATCGGTAAACCAGCCAAACAGAAAGGATAGCGGAACCTGTAAAAGCTGGATTGGCTGGAAATTTCTGCGCAGTATTATAATCTGACCGGCTATCAGGATGCAGTTCCAGACGATCAGCCAGGAACCAATGGTCAGGAACTCAAATTTATAGCTTAGAATATTTGCAACAGAGGAGATGGGAGATACTCCCAGTTCTCCTCTTTTTGTGATGGCTACGCCAAGGGCGGAGACAAACAGGCTGATAATAAATAACAGGTAACGCTTTATGATTTCTTCTGGGGAAATGTTTGGTTTAGTCATTTGGCTGTTCTCCTTTGTGTTTGATATTTTCATGGATTCTTAACAGAAATTGGGTGAAAAGTTCCTGCTCTTCTTTGCAAAATCCCATCAGAGCTTTTTGTTCGAGGGCGCAAAATTCTGTTTGCACATAATCTGCTGTTTTTTTCCCTTTTTCTGTCAGATATACATATAGGCTGCGGCGGTTGCCGTTTCGCATTTTGCGGGTAATCAGCTGTTTGTGTTCCATGCCCAACAGGAGGGAGGTAAGCGTTGCGGGTTCGATGTGGCATGCAGCTGCGATTTCTTTTTGTACGGCGCCATTGTGGTATTTCAGGTAGTCCAGTATTTTGGGCTGGCCGGATGTAAGGGCCGCGGGTTTGATTTTGGAAAGGAATGTTTTTTGAAATATCAGATGGTTTGCCATAAGCAGGTAGTGAAGTGTTTGTTCCATTGTTTGCTCCTTTTTTTTGTTAGAATGTTTAATGTTAGATATCGAATTAAATAATAGGGTAAATGGAGTAATTTGTCAAGGTTTTAAAGATCAATAGCCGGAAATTTTATGAATAGTTATGGTATTCATAGCTGGCTGTTGATGCATTCATGTTTGAATGGTGAGGTTTCCTTAAGAAATATTTTGCAAAATCTTAAGATTATTTGCTGACTGGGAAGATATATATGTGTTAAAATGGAGAAAATATCAGGTAAAAAATAGAATTATGTTTCTACTGGAAGATATGGATATTGTAACTATTATAAAGTAAATTAAAAGATGCAGCCGGCAATAAGAGCAAAACGGCCAGAATTAAAAATCCTCTCTCTTCTGAGGTTCCGGTTCCAATGACTTAGATTGAGAATCCAGGAAAAGAGGGTAGTTATGAAAAATTTCTGTTTACAATACTGCGACATTTGAACGTGTGAATATGTTTTTAAAAGAAGATGAAGCAAAGCAATGGTCCGGTTTAAAGCATAAAAATGGAATTGAGCATAAAAGATATCCGCTATCTGAGCTCTGGGAGAACTCTCTGTATGAATGAACATATATTGCTTGTTGACGATGAAAAAGAAATCGCCGATTTAATAGAAGTTTATCTGAAAAATGACGGATTTATTGTCCACAAATATTATAATGGAATTGACGCGCTGAATTGTATTGCGTCTACCAGGCTGGATCTTGCTATTTTGGATGTTATGCTGCCGGATATTGACGGTTTTCGCATCTGCCGGAAGATTCGGGAAAAATATTTCTATCCGATTATTATGCTGACAGCCAAGGTAGAAGATTGTGATAAAATTATGGGGCTTACAATTGGCGCGGATGATTATATCACAAAACCATTTAATCCGCTGGAGGTTACGGCAAGGGTAAAGACGCAGCTGCGCCGTTATGTCCGCTATAATCATGCCAGTTCTGCCAAAACAGAAGAGACGTCGGCAGAGCTTGATATCCAAGGGCTGATTATCAATAAAAATACCCATAAATGCACGTTGTATGGTAAAGAGATTACGCTGACGCCGCTTGAATTTTCCATTCTCTGGTATTTAGGAGAGCACAGAGGAAACGTGATTTCCTCGGAAGAGCTGTTTGAACAGGTCTGGGGAGAAAAGTTTCTGGATAACAACAATACCGTAATGGCCCATATCGGGCGATTGCGGGAGAAATTGGGGGAGCCTGCCAGAAAGCCGAAATTTATTAAAACTGTATGGGGAGTGGGGTATACCATTGAATAATCATCATTCCAAAGAGAATCAGGGATATATCTGGTCAAAAAAGAGAGTCGGAGAGTACCGCCAGCTGCAGGAAAAAATCTTTCTGCGGACTTCGTTGCTTCTGCTGATTGCCATTGTGGTCACTTTTGCGATTTACAGTCTTATCCTGCAGGGCCGCATTGCTGATTTTACAGTGTCTGTTTTTAACTATTTTACCAGGGATTATGAAAGCTCGCTGAATATTTACAACCGTGTGATCCGCAGTAATATCGATGTGATTGCGTTTTTTGCGATTCTATCTGTATTTTTGCTGATTCTGCGTATTTATCTGGTCAGCTTTTCAAGATATTTTAATGAAATCAATCACGGCATCGACAAACTGATTGAAGAAGACTCCAATGAAATTTTACTGTCTCCTGAACTTTCTGCAACAGAAAAGAAGATTAATCAGATCAAGCATACCCTCAAGCAGCAGCGGCTGGAAGCAGAAGCGGCGGAGCAGCGGAAAAATGATCTTGTAGTCTATCTCGCCCACGATCTGAAAACTCCTCTGACTTCTGTGATTGGTTATCTGACCCTGCTGTGGGATGAGCCGCAGATATCGGAAGAGCTCCGGCAAAAGTATCTGTCTATTTCTCTGGAGAAAGCAGAACGATTAGAGGAACTGATCAATGAATTTTTTGAAATTACCCGCTTTAATCTTCAAAATCTGACGCTTTCTTATGAAAAAGTCAATCTGACCCGTCTGTTAGAACAGCTTACCTATGAATTTAAACCGATTTTTGCAGAGAAAAATCTGAATTACTTTTTGGAAATTGAGCCGGACACCATGATTCGGTGTGATATTAATAAAATGCAGCGCGTATTGGATAATCTTTTGCGGAACGCGGTAAATTACAGTTTTGAAAATACGACGATTCATATTCTGGCGGCGCAGAATACAGACAGTATGCATATTAAGTTTATCAATCAGGGACCTACAATTCCACAGGAGAAGCTGGAACGTATCTTTGAGCAATTCTACCGTCTGGATACGGCACGAAGCTCAAAAAGCGGAGGCGCCGGACTGGGACTTGCTATTGCAAAGGAAATTGTGGAGCTTCACCATGGCAGGATTACGGCGAAAAGCAGCGATGAAATCATTGAATTTCATGTTATGATCCCGATTTCACCGGAAAACTGACGTTAAAATATTTTTCCGTGTTTCGTAGGAAATTTGTAAGAATTTAGTGAGGAAAAGAACAGAACTTATACTTTTGTTTCTGATACAATTTTGGTGTCAGGGCAAAAGTATTTTTTATTGCTAAAATGTAATATAAAGGAGATTCTTATATGCAAAAGAAAACATTAGCTGTTATTTTTGGTGGAAATTCAACGGAATATGAAGTATCGCTGCAGTCAGCATTTTCTGTTCTTACTAATTTAAATACAGAAAAATATGAAATGATTCCGATTGGTATTACAAGAGCGGGAGACTGGTATCGTTATACAGGGGATTTGGGCTCCATTCAAGAGAATACCTGGGATGCAGATCCTGCTTATCTGATACCCATTGTTATTTCACAAAGTCCGGCAGCATCTGGATTTTTAGAACTTTATCCGCAGGAAAACCGCCTGATAAAACTGGATCTTGCCTTTCCTGTGCTGCATGGAAAAAATGGTGAGGATGGTACGGTGCAGGGGCTGTTTGAACTGGCTGGCATTCCGGTGATTGGGTGCGGCGTACAGGCGTCGGCGGTATGCATGGACAAAGATATGGCGCACAGGCTGGTTCATGAAGCGGGGATTTTGGTTCCTGACTCGATTACATTGACGGCACAGAATCTGGATACACTGCAGGAACTGGCAGATGAACTGCATTATCCGCTGTTTGTAAAACCGGCAAGGGCAGGTTCTTCCTTTGGCATTACCAAAATCCAGCAGGGAGCGGATCTGGAAGCCGCGGTAAAACAGGCTCTTTTGTATGATTCAAAAGTTGTCCTTGAAGAAAGCATCAGTGGATTTGAAGTGGGCTGTGCCATCCTGGGCAAAGAAGCCTCAGGGTTTTCCGCAAAACCAGACGGCAGCCTTCAGAATGTTATGCTGGTGGGCCGGGCCGATGAGATTGAACTCACAGAAGGCTTTTTCAATTATACGGAAAAATATACGCTGAAAACCTCTAAGATCCATATGCCTGCCAGAATAGACGCAGCAACGGAACAAAGGGTGCAGGAGACTGCCGTCAAAATATACAGAACATTAGGCTGTACGGGATTTGCCAGAGTGGACATGTTTTTACAGCCCACTGGAGAGCTGGTATTTAACGAAGTAAATACCATTCCTGGTTTTACATCTCACAGCCGCTATCCAAATATGATGAAAGGTATCGGTATGTCCTTTGCCAAATTGTTAGAGGAGCTGATTGGACTGTATGATGAATAAGAATAGAGAATACGCTGGCATTGATTATTTCCGGTGTGCGGCAGCGCTGCTGGTCATTGCAATCCATACATCTCCACTGGCTTCTTACAGCGAAACAGGGGATTTTATCCTGACACGCATAGCAGCCCGTACAGCTGTACCGTTTTTTATGATAACTTCAGGATATTTTTTAATTTCAAGATATGCGCAGGATACCAGAAATTTGCAGGTTTTTTGGCGGAAAACTTTGCGGATCTATGGTGTTTCCATTTTGATTTATCTGCCGGTAAATTTGTATAATGACTATTTTTCTATGGAACCATTTCTCCCGGAATGGATCAAAGATCTTGTTTTTGATGGTACCATGTATCATTTATGGTATCTTCCGGCATCCGTTATGGGCGCCGGAATTGCCTGGTATCTGATGAGAAGATTTGCATTTTGGAAAGCTCTGGCCGTTTCTTTTATGCTTTACTGCATCGGTCTTTTTGGGGACAGCTATTATGGGATTGCAGAACAAATCCCGGTTCTAAAAGCCTTTTATCAGCTGATCTTTCAAATATCGGACTATACAAGAAACGGCCTCTTTTTCGCCCCGGTGTTTTTCCTGATGGGAGGAAAAATGGCAGACTGGAGGAAAAGCCGCCTTCCGGATAGCGCTGGAATTTCATTCCGGGCGTGTGCCACGGGATTTTGTATATCCGCAGGCCTGATGTCTGCCGAGGCTATGCTGCTGAGAAACTACCAAATTAAACGGCATGACAGTATGTATCTGTTTCTTCTGCCATGTATGTTTTTCCTGTTTCAGCTGTTATTACAATGGAACAATCGCTCAAAAAAGAGAATCCCGGCCTCTTTTTTGCGATCCGGTTCGCTGATCCTTTATATCATTCATCCCATGATGATTGTGGCGCTTCGTCTGGCAGCCAAAGTACTGCATGTAGAACCATTGCTACTGGAAAACAGCATGATCCATTATATCAGCGTTTGTCTGTTGTCAATACTATGTTCTGTTATTGCTTTATTCCTGCGGAATATCTGGAGGCGCAAGTTCCATTCCGGCAGATGTATCACAGGCTCCCGTTTTAAAGCAGGGCAGAACTCTGCAAGCGGCGCTTCCTGCCGCAGAATAAAGGGCAGGTACGGCAAATGTCCTCCTGGCACAGATCGTGCATGGATTGAGCTTAACGTAAACCACTTAAAGCATAATGTAAAGGTTTTACAGAAGGCACTTCCAAAAGGAAGCGAGCTGATGGCGGTTGTAAAAGACCATGCATACGGACATGGTGCGTTTGAGATATCCACACAATTGAACAGAATGGGAATCAAAGCTTTTGCCGTTGCCGCAATAGAAGAGGGCATCCAATTGAGAACCTATGGCATTCAGGGAGAAATTCTGATACTTGGCTATACAAATCCCAGCCGTGCAAAAGAACTGAACAGATACCGCCTCACCCAGACTCTGATTGATGTTTCCTATGCCAAATCCCTGCATCAGCAGGGGATACCCATAAAAGCACAGATCAAGATCGATACCGGAATGCATAGGCTTGGAATATCTGCGGATTCCTTTCAGAACGTAAAACAATGCTTTTCCTTAAAGCAGCTTCAGATAGACGGAATCTACACCCATTTATGCTGCGCAGATTCTTTCGATGAAGATAACATTACCTTTACCAGAAACCAGATAGAAAAATTTTATCATCTGATCCGGAAATTAAAACAAAGCGGCATTTCTGTCCCCAAACTACATATACAAAGCAGCTATGGCCTGCTTAATTATCCGGAGACTGCATGTGACTACGTTAGGACGGGCATCGCGCTTTATGGTGTTTTAAGCTCCCCAGGCGATACCAAGTTAAAACTGGATTTGCGCCCGGTACTTTCTATAAAGACCAGAATTATTCTGATTCGCTATGTTCCAGAGGGGGAGAGTATCGGATATGGCAGAAGCTATACCACCAGGCGGGAAAGCCTGATTGCCATACTGCCCATTGGATATGGTGATGGAATACCCAGAAATTTGTCCGGACAAAAGAGCGGCGTTCTTATCCGGGGACAGTATGCTCCCATTGTAGGGCGAATCTGTATGGATCAGCTTGCAGTTGATATTACAGATATCAAAGACGCTTCCACTGGGGATATTGCAACATGGATCTGTTCCGATGGGCAGGCAGATTTGTCCGCCCCGGCCATTGCGGAACATGCCGGAACAATCAGCAATGAATTACTCTGCAGGCTTGGAACAAGGCTTCCTGTCCTTACTATATAAACAGGCGGTAACGCTTAGACAGAACTGTGCGTTTCCTGCGTTGGCCGTACCAATGAGCAAAGCCTGAGGGCATCCGGCTCATGCTACTTTTCCCGCAGTTTTACCATTTTTGCCGCCTGCCTGCGGCGCTCATCCTCCTGTGCCGCATAATGCTTTCTGGTGGTATTGACGTCCTTATGCCCTAATACATCCGCAACCAGGTAAATATCGCCGGATTCCTGGTAGAGATTAGTGCCATAGGTACTTCGCAGCTTATGCGGCGTAATATTTTTTAAGGTAGTAACCAGCCTGGAATATTTTTTGACCAGATTTTCTACAGAACGGACGTTGATGCGCTTTTTCTGCATGGAAAGGAAAAGCGCATTTGCACTGCCTTCCGCAGGGAGTATTTTTTCCCGTTCTTCTATGTAATCGGCAAGCGCTTCCCGCACTTCATCTCCGAAATATACAATAGATTCGCAGCCGCCCTTTCGATGGACTTTGATTCCATTGTTTTTAAAATCCACATCCGTAAGATCCAGGCCGACACATTCCGAAACACGGATTCCGGTTCCAAGCAGCAGCGTCATCATGGCAAGATCCCGTTTCCTGGTCTGCGCATGATAAGCTTTCTGGCGTTTGGTCAGATTTTCGCCGGATTCCACTTCATCCAATAAATATGCAACTTCATCCATATCCAGGCGGACAATCGTCTTCTCATGCAGTTTGGGCATTCTTACAAGCTCCGCGGGATTCGTGGTAATCCGCTCCATACGGAAAAAGTAATTGTAAAAGCTGCGCAGACAAGCAAGTTTCCTGGAAATCCCACGTTCGTTGTTCGTATGCTCCACATCATCTTTGATGTAATACTTTAACCAGTTTAAGTATTCTTCAATATCTGCAGCTTTAATCTGATCTAAAATAGCAATCGGAAATTCCTGAATATCCGTTTTGCTGCAGATAGGATTATTCTCATGCATATATTCAAAAAAAACCCCCAGATCATACGCATAGGCAAGGCGTGTCCGTGAAGACGTCGTCGGTTCGATTCCAATAAAAAATTCCTTGCAGAAATGGGGCAGCGCCTGCAGATGCTCCCTGAGCTTTAATTCATTATCAAGATTCACTTTTTCATGATAAGCGCGTTCTTTCATTCTCTATCCCTTCCTAACCTCTGGCCATCCTGGAATCCTGCCATTGACAATTGCTGTAAACATCCGGTTTTTTACACCGGGATTCTCCTGATTCAGCTGCTTTAACAGCTGCTTGGCATATTCGCGCCTTGTGATACCGTCTTCCGGGCATGGATTCTTTTCAACTGGAAGCTGATAACGATTCTGAAAGCCTATCACGTCAGCTTCCGGTACATACATTAATGGGCGAAATACCGTTAAATCCATACGATCTAAATAAGTAACCGGAGAAAAGGAATAGAACCTGCCTTCATAAATCAATGACAGCAGCATCGTCTCTATGATATCATCTTTGTGATGGGCATAGGCAACTTTATTGCATCCTAATTCTTTGGCTTTGCTGTTCAAGGCTCCCTTACGCATTTTGGCGCAAAGAGAGCAGGGGGATGGTTCCCTGCGTTCTTCAAATATAATTTTGGCGATATCCGTATTGACTACATGGTAGGGGACGCCGAGTTTCATACACAAGGAATCCAGTTTTTCTGTATGAAATTCCGAATAGCCCAGATTTACAGTAATCGCTTCCAGTTCATAAGGATTCGGATAAAACCGCTGCAGATGCTTTAAGGCATAGAGCATCGTCAGGCTGTCCTTTCCGCCGGAGATACCGACTGCGATTTTATCTCCAGTCTGGATCATCTGATAATCATCAACAGCTTTCCTTGTGTAGCTGAGTAGTCTTTGAAGTTCCATATTGCAGTTCCTTTCCTGATTATTGTGTGCGGTCATTACGGATATTGTACCATACATGTTTTGGTCTGCCAATCAGATATTTTATTGTTGTTTTTTATCTTTCTTCGTAATATAATTAGCAGGATAGCGATTTTATGTAACAGTTCAGATACCTTCACTCCTGATAAAAAATACGGGACACAATCCGCCGTTTCTGATTTTAAAGAATATACTATGCTCACGCCAAAACGGCTGGCAAAATATGTGGGATTTGTTGAAACGGAAGTCAGGAACTTATGTGATAATTATGGTGTAGATTTTGCAGAAATGAAACATTGGTATGATGGATATTCTTTTTCCCAAATGAAATCGGTATATAACCCAAACTCTGTAATAGAAGCAATACAAAATGAAGAATTTCTTAGTTACTGGGCAAGAACAGAAACGTATGAATCTTTAAAACTATATATCGAATTAAATGAAGATGGGCTAAAAGAAGCCGTGGTTCAAATGTTAGGCGGCGCACATGTCCCTGTGGATGTTGAAACGTTTCGGAATGATATGACCAGTATCAAACGAAAAGATGATGTGCTGACACTTTTGATTCATTTGGGATATCTGGCATACGACCAGTCTGCTAAAACTGCATTTATACCAAATGAAGAAGTCCGGCAGGAATTTATCCGGACAGTTGTTGCAGGAAAGCATCAGGAAATTGCTAAGCTGATACAAAATTCTGACCGTTTATTAGAATTGACATTGAATAGGGAAGAAGAAGCAGTGGCAAAAATTATACAGGAAGCGCATAGCGCAGGAACAGCTCCGACATTTTATAACAATGAGCAGGCTCTTCGCAGTGTTATTCGGTTTGCATATATCAGCTGTGTGGATGAATATATGGAAATCCAGGAACTTCCGTCAGGCATCGGATATGCAGATGTAGTATTTATTCCAAAGAAAGGATCATCAAAACCAGCAATGGTGGTTGAACTGAAATGGAATAAAAAGACAGACAGTGCGATCCGACAAATAAAAGACCGTAATTATCCCCAGGTTTTAGAGCAATTTACAGATTATATTTTACTCGTTGGAATTAATTATAATGAACATTCTAAGAAACATAGCTGTACCATAGAAAAGTTTAGAAAAATATAGAAAGGAAGCGAAATGATGATTTGCAAAAATATATTGGAGGCGATGGGCAATACGCCCCTGATCCGATTGAATCGTATGACGGAGCCGGACAGCGCCCAGGTACTTGTGAAATTTGAAGGGCTGAATGTAGGAGGTTCCATTAAAACACGAACCGCTTACAATATGATCCGGGAAGCAGAAGAGCAGGGTCTGATCCAAAAAGATACGATTATCGTAGAACCCACTAGCGGCAATCAGGGCATTGGGCTTGCCCTTGTCGGAGCAGTACGCGGCTATCAGACCAAAATCATTATGCCGGATTCTGTCAGCGAAGAACGCAGAAAACTGGTGGAACAATATGGGGCAGAGGTAATTCTGATTCACGATGCGGGAAATATCGGCGCCTGCATTGAAGAATGCCTGCAGACAGCGCTTACAATGGCTCAAAACGATCCGAGAGTCTTTGTTCCACAGCAATTTGAAAACCCGGCCAACCCAGCTGTACATAGAATACAGACCGGACTTGAAATTCTCGCCCAGGCAGACGGCCCCATCCATGGATTTTGCTCTGGAATTGGAACAGGCGGTACCATCACCGGTGTTGGAGAAACACTCAAAGAACAGAATCCGGAGCTGGAAATCTGGGCGGTGGAGCCCGAACACGCGGCAATTCTGTCTGGCGGCTCCATTGGCACGCACCTGCAGATGGGAATTGGCGACGGCCTGATCCCGGAGATTTTAAATCAGCAGATATATGATAAAGTCTGCATTATTACAGATGATGAAGCCATCTCCACATCCAAACGGCTGGCATCTAATGAGGGCATCCTGTGCGGAATATCCAGCGGAACCAATGTAGCCGCCGCACTGAAACTGGCCAAAAAACTCGGAAAAGGCAAAACCGTTGTCACAATCCTGCCAGATACTGCGGAACGCTATTTTTCCACACCTCTATTTACATAACACTAAAGAAAATCCATACTACTTATAATTCCTTCACAAAAAGTACAGGCGGCGCCGCGGACAAGTACCTACCAAAAACATTTTTCCGGATCTGCTTCCGATTCCTATCGTACCGTTGTGATCAAAAAAATTACCAAAAAACAGGTGATCTTTCAGATCCTGTACGATCGAAGCTATCCATACTGTTCTGCAAATACCACGAAAATCACCGGAAGAAGAAATGGAAACACCGTTACCTTTACCTATAAGGACACCGGATGGGGTGAAAAAGGAAAAGGCACCATGAAAATGTACAAAAATTATATCAAAATCAAAACTACTACAACCGGAAAAATCGGCAAATGGCCACGCGGCGCCTGGATGGGAACAGACGGCAAATGGTTCCGGTTAAAAAGAGTCAGCAGCAAAAAGAAATTTGTCTGAAAAGATATAAGAGAAGAGGAGCGAAGCGTATGCGTTTTTTGATTCAGCGTGTAAACCATGCAAAAGTTACCGTAGATAAAAAAATTACCGGCCAGATTGAAAAGGGATTTCTTGTCTTTGTGGGTGTATCTGAGGAAGATACCTCAGAAATTGCCGATAAATTAATCAAAAAATTAACAGGCCTGCGCATATTTGAAGATTCCGAAGGAAAAACGAACTTATCCTTAAATGATGTAAATGGCAGCCTGTTAATCGTATCACAATTTACCCTCTATGCAAACTGCAAAAAGGGGAACCGCCCGTCATTTATACAGGCAGGTTCCCCACAGCTGGCAAATCAGCTATATGAATATATCATTGCACAATGCAAATCTGCCGGGTTCCATGTTGAAACAGGAATCTTTTGGAAATGATGTCCTTTCAGTAAAAAACCTTTCTAAAAGTTATGATAATAACTT
>CAJUPF010000029.1 GCA_910588565.1 uncultured Lachnospiraceae bacterium | reverse complement strand
TGCCAATGCAAAAGTCCATTAAATTCTTCATAGTAATATTCCCAACGTTTTTTGCCCTGGTAAATCCAGCCTCTACCATTGCAAATCCGCACTGCATAAAAAATACCAATGCTGCTCCCATCAAAAACCATATGCTCATATCCATACTTATTTCCTCCTCATATTGAACAATCTGTTCCCGGGGCAAAGCAGGCTGCCCCAGAGGGATTTCCATACAAGAATTATAAATCCCCGGATATCAAAAAAGGAATAACAGCCGGATCAGATTTCATCCCTGCCATTATCCCCATTGATAATCGATTGTTTTTCTATTCATTTTTTCATAACCGGCCCTTTTTGGGCACTCCTCACTTCCTGCTTCCTGTATACTCTGAATCTTTGTCTTTACCCTGGCAAATCGGCATACTATAATGCTTCTTCCCCATGCTCTCCGGTACGGATACGGACTGCATCCTCCACATCATACACAAAAATCTTACCGTCGCCAAAATTACCCGTATTGATTTCATCCACAACTTTATCAATCAACGCCGGCGCCGCCGCGTCTGTAACGACCGTTTCCACTTTGATTTTCGGCAGCAGCGTCACATGATACGACGCGCCCCGATAGGTCTTAATCACGCCTTTCTGGTTCCCGTAGCCCATGCTGTTAACGATATTTAAACCGCTGACTTCGGACTCCTGAAGAACCTCTTTCAAGTCCTCTAATTTTTCGGGCTTAATAATAATTTCCAATTTCTTCATACTGCATCCTCCTGACATGTTCATATTTTATTCATCTATATTTAAAAAACACTTCACTGTGTGAACATGATTTTTTCATTTCTGGCATATATAATAACTTATGAAAAATAAGTTAACTCCTTTTCATAACCTTTGGCCAGATGATTACGGTTATCTGGCCTCCTCCCTTTCTCAGGGAGGAAACCAGATTTTTCTATTTGTTACACTTCAAAAATCAAATCCCCATAAGACGGCATCGGCCACATATCCTTATCTACTATCATCTCCAGTTTATCAACAGGAGCCCTTAAAGCCTCCATAGCTGCCATCACATGATCTCTGTAAAAGACTGCCTGCTCTCTTCCTTCTCCTATCGTACTGCCTTCTTCCGTAATCTGCTCCAGTTTTGTTAAAGCGTTCCTGGTTTCCGCCAGAAGAGCCGATACTTCCGTCAACAACTCCGTCTGTGCGCTGACGTCCGCATTGCAGGCCGCTTTTACAGCGGATATGGAGTTTGCCAGTACCGTTGTATATTTGATCACTGCCGGAATAATCTGCTTTCCTGCAATATCAATCATTGCTTTTGCCTCAATGTTGATCTCTTTCGCATAGGTTTCATATTCGATTTCCACACGGGAATCCAGCTCTGCCTTTGTAAATACGCCGAATTTCTCAAATAATTTTACAGATTTCTCCGTATTCAGCGCCGGAATTGCATCTACCATGGATTTGATATTCGGCAGCCCGCGCCGTCTGGCTTCCTCCACCCATTCATCGGAATAGCCGTTTCCATTAAAGACGATTTTCTGATGCTCCGTCGCATTCTTTTTAATCAAATCGTGCAGCGCAAGTTCAAAATCGTCTGCATTTTCAAGCACATCACAAGCCTCTGCAAAAGCTTCCGCCACTATCGTATTTAACACAACATTCGGCTGTGCAATAGAGTCCTGGGAACCAAGCATACGAAATTCAAATTTATTTCCGGTAAAAGCGAACGGAGACGTTCTGTTGCGGTCTGTCGCATCTTTCATAAAATCCGGAAGCGTTTTCACACCTGTTTCCAGTTTGCTTCCTTTGATACTGTGCGTCGCTTCCCCTGTGCTGATTAACTGTGTCAGCACATCCTCTAACTGCTCCCCTAAAAATACGGAGATAATTGCCGGAGGCGCCTCATTCGCCCCTAATCTATGATCATTTCCCACATCTGCAGCTGATTCACGAAGTAAATCCGCATGGATATCCACTGCCTTTAACATACAGGTCAGAACCAGAAGGAACTGGAAGTTCTCATGGGGCGTTACGCCGGGGTCAAGAAGATTGATTCCATCATCTGTGGTAATCGACCAGTTATTATGTTTTCCGGAACCATTGACGCCTGCAAAAGGTTTCTCATGCAGCAGGCACTGCAGTCCATGGCGCCCCGCTACTTTTTTCAGTGTCTCCATCACCAGCTGGTTATGATCTACGGCTACATTTGCAGAGTCATAAATCGGAGCCAGTTCATGCTGCGCCGGAGCAACCTCATTGTGCTGTGTCTTTGCTGATACGCCCAGTTTCCAGAGTTCCTTGTTGACATCCCTCATGTATGCCGCAATCCGTTCCCGGATGCTTCCAAAATAATGATCGTCCATTTCCTGGCCTTTGGGAGGCATTGCGCCAAATAATGTACGTCCGGTAAAAATCAGGTCTTTTCTCTTTAAATATTTCTCCCGGTCTACAATAAAGTACTCCTGCTCCGGCCCGACAGAAGCCGTTACTTTCTGGGACGAAGTATTGCCAAAAAGCCGTATCAGGCGAAGCGCCTGTTTATTTACTGCTTCCATCGAACGCAGCAGCGGCGTCTTCTGATCCAGCGCTTCCCCGGTATAGGAACAGAAAGCGGTCGGAATGCAAAGCGTCGCGCCTGCTGCATCCTGCCTTACAAAAGCAGGCGACGTACAATCCCAGGCTGTATAGCCCCTTGCCTCAAACGTCGCCCGCAGTCCGCCGGAAGGAAAAGACGATGCGTCCGGTTCCCCTTTGATCAATTCTTTTCCGGAAAAGCTCATCAGGACTTTTCCATTCTCCATAGGCGCCGTAATAAAAGAATCATGCTTCTCAGCAGTGACTCCGGTCAGAGGCTGGAACCAGTGGGTATAATGAGTCGCCCCTTTTTCAATTGCCCACTCCTTCATCTCATGCGCGATAACATCAGCCGTCGCCAGATCCAGTTCCTTTCCGCCGCGGATGATATCTTTTAATCTCTGATATACCTTCTTGGGAAGACGCTCCCGCATAACGGAGTCATTAAATACGTTTTCTCCAAAAATATCTGCTACATTGTAATATTCACTGCTTTTTTCCATGCTCATACAACTACATCCTTTCCGGGTCTTTCCTTATTCTGTCCCCTTTGATTTTGCCTGCATAAATTAATACGAATCAGAGCAACTCTGCTATACAGGATAGCCCAAAACAGACCCCATATCACAAAAAAAGGGTATCCCAGCTAGTGGAACACCCTTGTTCGTCTGTCACATTCGTTTTAATCTGGTAATAAGATACATCAAATAAATAGAAAATGCAATAGCCGATTTTCACTTTTTCTGTTTTATACAACATTACTGTTTATTTTAAAAATAATTTAGTAATTTTTATGGAATGATATCTTATGCTTTACCTACAGAGCCGAATAATTCCATCTTCTCTTTTACTGTTGCTTTAATCGCTTCTACGCCAGGAGCCAGTAATTTACGCGGGTCAAAGCCTTTGCCTTCCAGATCTTTGCCTTCTTCCACGTACTTACGTGTAGCTGCTGCAAATGATAACTGGCACTCTGTATTTACATTGATCTTGGCTACTCCAAGAGAGATTGCTTTCTTAATCATATCTTCCGGAATGCCTGTGCCTCCGTGCAGTACCAATGGCATGTCCCCGGTCAGCTGCTGGATTGCATCCAGGGTCTCAAAACTTAAGCCTTCCCAGTTTTCCGGATATTTGCCATGGATATTTCCAATACCCGCTGCCAGCATGTCTACGCCAAGGTCTGCAATGGACTTACATTCCTGTGGATCCGCGCATTCACCCTTGCCGATTACGCCGTCTTCTTCGCCGCCGATCGCGCCTACTTCAGCTTCGATAGACATGTTGTTGTCATGCGCCATCTTAACTAATTCCGTCGTCTTCGCAACGTTCTCATCGATTGGATAATGAGAGCCGTCGAACATAATGGATGAGAAGCCCGCCTTGATACATTTCAGACAGCCATCATAAGAACCATGATCCAGATGCAGGGCAACCGGAACTGTAATTCCCATTTCGTTAATCATTGCTTTTACCATGTCTGCAACGGTTGTAAAACCTGTCATGTACTTTCCCGCACCCTCAGATACGCCGAGGATAACCGGTGAATTTAACTCCTGCGCGGTAGCCAGAATCGCTTTTGTCCACTCCAGGTTGTTGATATTAAACTGTCCTACCGCGTAGTGGCCAGCTTTTGCTTTGTCAAGCATTTCTTTTGCAGATACTAACATAAAATTTGTCTCTCCTTTTCTGAATGAATTTCTTATAGTATATCGTAATCCGGCTGAAAAATAAAGCCCTAATTTATTTCACTTCACCATAATCTCAATTGCTTTTTGTAAATTAAACACAGACGCTTCTTTACAGCTTCCCCCAAACTCTCCGTCCAGCGTCCAGGCGACTTCTACCGGCGATGAAAACAAAATGCGATCGCTTTTAAAAGAATAGATCAGATCCGTATTATCAATCAGCTTTGTCAATGACGCCAGGATTTCATTTAGTTCCGCAAAACTCTTTGGCATACGGATCAAAGTCACTTCAAATTTTCCATCGTCCATCTGCACATTTTTCCCGGTCATATTTTTAAATCCGCCTACGGAATTGGAATTTGTAATCATTCCATAGATAAAATCATCTTCAATAAGTATTTCCTCACACTCTACCCGCATATGGTATGATGTAATCTCCGGCAGGCTCTTAACGCCCTCTAAGATATATGCCGCATGTCCCAGTATATTCTTCCACTCCTGGCTTGTCTTATAGGAAACTTCCGTAAAAATTCCAAACGCCGCCACATAGACAAATAGTTTGTCGTTAAATTGTCCCACATCGCAGGCAAATTTACGGCCGGCTGCCGCAATTTTTGCGGCCTTTACCATATCCCTTGGTATCTTTAACGAATTTGCAAAATCATTGGTGCTTCCTGCCGGGATATAGCCTAACGGCACCTTTTCTTCCGAATGCATCATCCCGTTGACCGCTTCATCCAGCGTTCCGTCTCCGCCGCTGCATACAACCAGATCAAATTCTTTTGCGCGTTCTTTTACCATGTGCAGCGCGTCTTCTCTTGCCTGAGTCGGATATATGGTCACTTCAAATCCTTCTTTTACCATAATATCCACAATCCGCAGAAGTTTGTTTTTAATCAGGCCCTTCCCTGCATTCGGGTTCAGTATAAATAGAAGTTTTTTCATTCTCTCATCACACCCTTTACCGGATACCTTCGCTGTTACTTGTAAGAAACCGCTCAAGTTCTGCAACCGCCAAAGCGGCATCCGTTCCGTCTGCCATAATCTCGATTTCTTTTCCCGCGTCCAGTCCTAGCGTCATCATGCCCATAATACTCTTGGCATTTACCTTAGAACTGCCTGTCCCGATGTAAATTTCACTGTTGTAACGGCAGGCAATCTGTACCAGCATTGCCGTCGGTCTTATCTTTGGATCATTATGTACCGCCATCATTACCGTTTTCTGCATCAATACAGTATCACTCCTTTCTTTCCTGTTACATCTTTGCTGCAATTTCAGAAATCCTGCGAAGCCTGTGGTTGACCCCTGATTTTCCTACCGGAGGATTTAAATAGCTTCCCAATTCCTTTAACGAGGCGTCCGGATATTCCAGACGCAGCGCCGCGATTTCCTTCAGATGATCCGGCAGGCTTTCTAACCCCTTTTTCTCCTGGATATACCGAATATCTTCCATCTGCCGGACGGCCGCATTTACGGTTTTACTGATATTGGCAGTTTCGCAGTTGACCTGCCGGTTGACAGAATTGCGCATCTCCTTGACAATCCTGACATTTTCCAGATTCATCAAAGCTATATGCGCTTCCATAATATTCAGCAGATCTACGATATGCGCCCCTTCTTTGATATAGACCACCTGCGTTTTTTTCCTGGAAACGATTTTCGCATCCATGCCAAAGCTGTTTATCACATCTTTTAGCTGCTCCGCCTGCCTGTCCGTACTGCAGACGATTTCAAAATGATATGCCTTTCTGGGATCGCTGATAGAGCCGGAAGCCAGAAACGCCCCCCGTATAAACGCGCGCCTGCAGCAGCTCTGCTGAATCAAAAGTCCGTCCACTACGGAATTTCCCTTTATCCTGCCATCGCCGTCCCACATCTTTATGCTTTCCAGCACCCGCAAAACATCTGCCCCGGCAAGCCCCTCTATGCCTTCTTCTATCTGAAACAGACGGGATAGCAGCAGTTCGTATTTCTTCTTAAGCATCGCGTTGTCCACCGCAATCGTCAGCTGTACGTCTCCCCCCGCAGCACACAGGTTTCCCGCGTAACTGATAATCGCCGCCAGCTCCGCCAGCTGGCAGTGCCTGCTTCCCGCGATCCGATCGGACAGTTCTACTTTTACATCTCCTGAAAATGACATCTTTGTCACTCTTTCCTGATATCTCTGTGTTCTATTTTTAATCCATATTCCTGCGTTCCGGAAAGGCATTTGTACAGCTCGTTCGCCAAAGTAACCGAACGATGCTTCCCTCCGGTGCAGCCAATGCTGATCACCAGCTGGTTTTTGCCCTCCGCGATATAGTTTGGGATCAGAAACTGAACCATATCGGTCAGCTTGCCCAGAAATTCATGCGCCTCTTTAAACTGCAGCACATAATCCTGGATTTCTTTCTCATTGCCATTTTTCATCCGCAGCCCTTCCACATAGTAAGGATTTGGCAAAAAACGCACGTCAAAGACCAGATCCGAATCCGCCGGGATTCCATATTTAAACCCAAAAGACAGAATCGTAATAAACAGATTTTTAAAGTCCTGCTGCTGGACAAAAATTTTCTCCAGCTCTCTGCGCAGTTCCCTGGTCAGCAGCCTGCTGGTATCAATAATATAATCTGCCCTCCGGCGCAGGACATGCAGCTGCTTTCTCTCTGAGGCAATTCCAGGTTCTACCCGTTCACCGCCGGATAACGGATGGCTGCGCCTTGTCTCCTTATAGCGTTTGACCAATACGGCGTCTTCCGCATCCAAAAAGAGAATCTCCGGCGTCCTTCCGCTTTCTGCCAGCCGATCCAGTACCGCGTTCAGCTCGGAAAAAGAGCCTCCGCTGCGGATATCGATGCCAATGGCAAACCGCTGCAGTTCCTCTCTGCTTATCTCTGAAAGCTCTACAAATGTTTCAATCAGAGGAACCGGAAGATTATCCACACAGTAAAATCCGATATCTTCCATCATTTTCAGCGCCGTACTTTTTCCCGCTCCGGACATTCCTGTTATAATTACAATTTTCAAACGTATCACTCCCCTGTCTGAACATCTGCTGCAAATTCTCCCAGCAGCTTCACTTCCGGCTCTAAATCCACTCCAAATTGTTCTTTTACCGTTTTCTGTACATGGCGGATTACCGCCAGTACATCCGACGGCGACGCGCCGCCCCGGTTAATGACAAACCCACAGTGCTTCGGAGATACCTGCGCTCCTCCAATGGTAAATCCGGCAAGCCCCGCGTCCATAATCAGTTTGCCGGCAAAAAAGCCCTCCGGCCGCTTAAACGTGCTGCCTGCGCTTGGATATTCCAATGGCTGCTTACTGACACGCCGCTCTTTCAGTTCTTCCATCCGGTCCCAGATTGCCTGCGGTTCTGCTTTTTGAAGGTGAAAAACTGCCGACAGCGCCAAATATCCCTGTTCCGTAATGCAGCTGTGCCGATAAGAAAAATCCATCTCCTCCCCGGCCAACCGTACCACCCTTCCGTCTTGATCCAGGACATCCACAGACACTACGATATCTTTCATTTCACCGCCATAAGCTCCCGCGTTCATAACCATTGCGCCGCCTACGCTTCCCGGAATCCCCGCTGCAAATTCCATGCCGGACAAGCCACTTTGATACGCCTGCATCGCCACTCTTGCTAACATGGCTCCAGCCTGCGCGGTAATACATGCTCCGTCCACCGAAATGTCTGACATACAGCTGCCGATTTCGATCACCGCTCCGCGGATTCCCTTATCTCCCACCAGAAGATTACTGCCGTTGCCAATCACTGTCACCGGGCAGCGATGTTTGTTCAAAATCCTCATAACTTCAGGAAGCTGTTTTGCTGACGGCGTTAGCAACAACTCCGCCGGGCCGCCCACACGGAATGTCGTGTGGCGAGCCAGTGGTTCCTTAAAAAGAATCTGCTTCTGCTGCAATACCTGCTCCAAATCGTTCCGTAATTCTTTCACGTTTTCTCCTGTCCCTTATCAAACCATGTCCAAAAATGCTTCATATCCTTGCAATGCTTCATATAAATCTACTTTGCTGATGATTTCCCAGGGTGCGTGCATACTTAATACCGGCACGCCGCTGTCAATCACCTGCATTCCATAATTGGCAAGAATATAGGCGATCGTACCCCCGCCTCCCTGATCGACCTTTCCAAGCTCTGCTGTCTGGAACGCAATCTTCCGCTCATCTAATATATTCCGGATACGCGCCATATATTCTGCATTTGCATCATTTGAACCGCTTTTTCCTCTGGCTCCGGTATATTTGTTAAATACAAGGCCTTTCCCAAAATACGCGCCGTTGCGTTTTTCTGTCACTTCCGGATAATTAGGATCGTATGCTGCGCTGACATCAGAAGAAAGCACGCAGGAATTGCGCATTGCACGGCGCAACGCCAGTTCAGAAAAAACACCCTGGAGATTTAAAATTTCTGCCACCGTATCCTCAAAAAATCTCGAGTGCATCCCGGTAGCCCCTACGCTGCCGATTTCTTCTTTATCTACCAGAAGGCAGACCGATGTTTTCTCCGGTTTCTGCACCTGCAGCGTTGCAAGAAAAGACGGATACGCACAGACTCTGTCATCATGGCCGTATCCCATAATCATGCTGCGGTCAAATCCATAATCCCGTGCCTCTCCTGCAGGAACTACTTCTAACTCTGCAGAAAGGAAATCCTCTTCTTCAATATGATATGCTTCTTTTAAAATCTTAAGAATATTCTTTTTTACCGCTTCCTTCTCTTTTTCATCTTTTTCGTCGTTTTGCATCGGAATGCTGCCGATCAGAAGATCCAGCCGTTCTCCTTCAATCAGCTTAGAGCCCTTTTTCTCCATCTGCTCTGCGGCCAGATGCGGAAGCAGATCACTGATGCCAAACACCGGATCGCCTGGTTTATCCCCGATATTGACATTGACAACCGTACCGTCCTTTTTGGCAAATACACCATGAATCGCCAACGGAAGCGTTACCCACTGGTATTTCTTCACGCCTCCATAATAATGCGTATCCAAAAGCGCCAGCTCTGTATCCTCATATAATGGCACCTGCTTGATATCCAGACGCGGCGAATCGATATGGGCGCCCAGAATATTCATCCCTTTTTCCAGTTCCTGCGTTCCGATCACAAACAGCGCCAGCGCTTTACCCATATGATTGACATAGACCTTATCTCCGGCTTTAACCGGCGTCCCTTTTGCAAGCAGTTCATTCAAATCGGTAAACCCTGCCTGTTCCGCCAAAACCACAAACTCCTGCACACATTCCCGCTCTGTCTTGCATTTGGAAAGGAACCTGCGGTAATCCTCCGCAAAATCCATCACCTTTTGTCTTGCTTCTCCTTCGGGATAGTTCTCCCATGCATTTTTATGTTCCATTCTGTTTTACTCCTCTTCTCTCTTTGTCAGATTTTCCTGTACACGGCGTGAAAGTTCCTTTGCCGCATTGTATCCCATCTTTTTCTGGCGGTGGTTAACTGCCGCCGCTTCACAAATTACCGCAAGGTTACGTCCCGGACGGATAGGAAGCGAATGGCATACTACCTGATTGCCCAAAAGCTCCGTATATTCCTCTACCAGCCCCATGCGGTCATAATTGTTGTCTTTCTTCCAGTCCTCCAAGCGGATCACAAAATCGATATTCTGTTTTTCTTTTACACATTCCACGCCAAACAGCGTCTTGACGTCGATAATGCCAATCCCGCGCAGCTCAATAAAATATCTGGTAATATCCGGCGACGTCCCAACCAGGGTATGATCGTTAATCCGGCGAATCTCGACCACATCGTCCGCTACAAGACGATGTCCCCGCTTGATCAGTTCCAGTGCGGCCTCGCTTTTACCGATACCGCTTTCTCCCATAATCAGCAGCCCCTCCCCATATACATCAACTAAAACGCCATGTATGGTAATACAGGGAGCCAGCGCTTCCGTCAGGAAATTAATCACTTCCGCCATAAATTCCGACGTCGGACGATCCGTACCAAGTATCGGTATCTGGTTCCGGTTCGCAATTTCCAGAAATATAGGATCCGGTCCAAATCCACGGCAGAACACTACACAAGGCATATCATAGGAAAGAAACTCATTGTATATCTTTGTCTGTTCCTCTTCTGTCTTCTTCTGCAGATACGCATACTCTGCAATTCCAATAATCTCCACCCTGGCCTGGTCAAAATATTCAAAACATCCGCTTAAAGGCAGTCCTGGCCGATTTACGTCAGAAATATAGATTCGGTGTTCCTTTAAATTGATATCCTCTGTAAAATTTTTCAGTTCCATTTTCTTCGCAAATTTTTCTACGGTTACACCTTCCATATCATGTCTCCTCCTTTGCTGTGCAATACTTATTACCATTCACGGCCGAAAAGCCGTCCATAGTAACCCATACTTCATTGAACCAAAATCTGAGCAGCCACGCAGTAATATGGATCAGTATATCATACTTCTTTTTATTCATCAATGTGTATCAGCAGAGTGGAAATGTTCATAAACGGCTTTTGCAGACTGCAGGTTCATAGACGGGGTCTCCGCCAGTTCTTCTACTGTTGCATTGCCTATTTCTTCCAAGGAAGCATAGCGCACCATCAATGCTTTTCTTCTCGATGGGCCGATACCTGGTATTTCATCCAAAACAGAATGTACCTGTCCCTTACTGCGCAGGGAACGGTGGTATTCAATTGCAAAACGATGGGCTTCATCCTGGATACGGGTAATTAATTTGAACCCCTCGCTGTTTCTGTCAATTGGAATCTCTACATTATTATAGTATAACCCGCGTGTTCTGTGATTATCATCTTTTACCATTCCACAGACCGGGATATTCAGATGCAGCTCTTCCAATACCTGAAGCGCAATATTTACCTGTCCTTTTCCACCGTCCATCATAATCAGATCCGGAAATTTGGTAAAGCTTCCATATGCATTCTCCAATCCCTTTTCTTTCAGCTCTTCCCGCTCTGCCCTGCCATGTTCAAACCGTCTTGTCAGCACCTCGTGCATGGAAGCGTAATCGTCTGGTCCCGATACTGTTTTTAAGCGGAATTTCCGGTAATCACTGCGGCAGGGCCTGCCTTTTTCATAGACAACCATTGAACCCACCGACTGAAAACCGCTGATATTGGAAATATCAAACGCTTCCACCCGGGCAATTCCCGGAAGAGACAGCAACGTGGAAATTTCCTTCATTGCGCCAATGGTACGCCCTTCCTCCCGTTTGAGCTTTTCTCTGTCATGAGTCAGAACCAGCATAGCATTTTTTACCGCAAGCTCCACTAATTTTTCTTTCATTCCTTTTTGTGGGATTTTAATATACACCTTCTGTCCCCGCTTACCTCCAAGCCACTCTTCAATCACTTCCTGTTCTTCTATATTGAAAGGCAGCATAATCATTTTTGGAATAAATGGCGTACCCGCATAATACTGTTTCATAAATACCGTTAAAATCTGAGAATTGGCATCTTCTGTTTCAATTTTCAGATAAAAATGCTCCCGTCCAATTAACTTGCCGCCCCGGATAAAAAATACCTGCACGACCGCATCTTCCCCATCCTTTGCCATGCCGATCACATCCCTGTCCTCGTCATTTGCATCGGTTATCTTCTGTTTCTGCGCAATCTGCTTTACACTGTTTAACAAATCCCGGTATTCCATCGCCTTTTCAAATTCCAGATTCCCGGATGCAGCCTGCATCTTTTCCTCAAGTTCCTGCATAATCGGCTGATACTCCCCGTTTAGAAAGCGTACCGCCTGCTCTGTCCGTTCCCGGTAATCCTCTCTGGAAATATAGGCCTGGCAGGGAGCCGCGCACTGTTTGATATGATAATTGAGACAAGGGCGCTCCTTCCCAGCGTCTTTTGGCAGTTTACGGCTGCAGGTGCGCAGGCCGTAAAGCTTGTTCAGCAGATCAATCGTATCCTTTACCGCACCGGCGCTGGTATAAGGGCCGAAATATCTCGACTTGTCTTTTTTCATCTGACGCGCAAAAAGGACTCTTGGATAGTCTTCTCCCAGAGTCACTTTAATATACGGGTAAGTCTTATCGTCCCGCAGCATGGTATTATACTTTGGCCGGTGTTCTTTGATCAGATTGCACTCTAACACCAGCGCTTCTAACTCAGAATCTGTCACAATGTATTCAAACCTTGCAATCTGCCGAACCATCTGCGCTTTCTTAAGCCCTTCATTATGGCTTGCCTGAAAATACTGATGTACCCGCTTTGTCAGAGAAACTGCTTTTCCGATATAAATAATCGTATCTTCTTTATCATGCATAAGATAAACTCCCGGCTGATCCGGGAGTTTTTTTAATTCTTCTTCTAACTGAACTATCATGGCCGCTCATCCTTACTATTGCTTATCATCCGCTATCATATCAATATGCGTTCCAAGTTCCGGCTTTTCTTCTTCCGGTTCCGGCAGTCCTTTTAATTCACGGAAAATCTTCATAAACTGTTTACCGGTAATCGTCTCGTTCTGATAGAGATAATCAGACAGCTTATCCAATACTTCGCGGTTCTCGGTCAAAAGCTTAATGGCCTTTGCATAACAGGAATTGATAATCTTAAGCACTTCCTTGTCGACCTGCGCCGCCGTTTTCTCCGCACAGTTCATCGCCGCCCTGCCGTCTAAATACTGGCTCTCTACCGTAACCAGGCTCATCATACCAAATTTCTTTGACATACCAAACCGGGTAATCATGGATTTGGCAATATTGGTCGCCTGTTCGATATCATTGGCCGCGCCGCTGGTCACGGATTTGAACACAATTTCCTCTGCGGCACGTCCCGCCATAAATGTCGTGATCTTGGCTAACAGCTCTTCCTTCGTATCCAGAAATTTCTCTTCTTCCGGCGTCTGCAGCGTATAGCCCAATGCTCCCATTGTCCTGGGAACAATCGTAATCTTCTGTACCGGCTCCGTATCCTTTTGTAATGCGGTTACCATTGCATGGCCAATCTCATGATAGGATACAATCCGCTTCTCCTTCTCACTCATCACGCGGTCTTTTTTCTCTTTGCCGCCTACTGCCACCAGTTCAAACGCTTCAAACAAATCCGACTGGTTTACAAACTTCCGGCCATTTTTCACCGCGTTAATCGCTGCCTCGTTAATCATATTGGCAAGATCAGATCCCACCAGGCCGGCTGTCGCAAGGGAAAGCGCTTCCAGATCTACCGTCTCATCCATCAGCACATCTTTGGCGTGTACCCGCAATGTCTCCAGACGGCCCTTCTGATCCGGGCGATCCACGATAATCCTCCGGTCAAACCGTCCGGGCCTAAGCAACGCTTTATCAAGAACCTCCGGCCGGTTCGTCGCCGCCAGAATCAACAGCCCCTTCGAGGTGTCAAATCCATCCATCTCCGCCAGGAGCTGGTTTAACGTCTGTTCCCGCTCATCATTGCCACCTCCGTATCTGGAATCACGGCTCTTACCAATCGCATCAATTTCATCGATAAAAATAATACAGGGCGCCTGCTTCTGGGCTTCCTTGAACAAATCCCTTACCCTCGAAGCGCCTACTCCCACAAACATCTCCACAAAATCCGAACCAGCCAGTGAAAAAAACGGCACCTTCGCTTCTCCGGCAACCGCCTTGGCAAGCAGCGTCTTACCGGTTCCCGGAGGTCCTACCAGCAGGGCGCCTTTTGGCAGCTTCGCGCCGATATCCCGGTATTTCTTTGGATTGTGCAGAAAATCCACCACTTCCTGCAGGGATTCCTTTGCTTCATCCTGTCCGGCCACATCTTTAAAAGTCACGCCGGTAGACTTCTCCACATATACCTTGGCCGTACTCTTGCCAACGCCCATCATGCCGCCTCCGCCGCCCATGCGCCGCATCAGAAAAGCCAGCAGTACCCAGACCAAAGCCAGCGGAATCACAAAACTTAAAATATTATAGATCCAGGTAGAAGTATTATCCGGAATATACCCATAAATCTCTACCTTATGCTTCTTTAACAGCGGAATCAGATCTGTATCGCTTACCATACCCGTATAATACGTCTGCTTATAAAGCGTATCCTTTTCCGTCTTTTCCGTAATATTGATCTGTGTTCCGGTATATTTAATACTTTCCACTTCTCCGGCTTCCACTTTTTTCAAAAATTCCGTATAGGAAATCTCCTGGTTAAACTGCCGGCTGACCCGGTTCGATACAATACTCATAATAAACAACGCAAACAGCGATACCAGGATAAATATCATAATTACCTGTCCGTTTTTGTTATTACGATTATTATTTTGGTTGTTTGGTTCCTGATTATCCATAATCTCCTCCGTATAACACCGGGCGCCCGCAAATTCTCCTGCATATATATTCACAGCGGAATTTCCAAAATCACCCTAACTGTCAATTACCACATACTTAAGCAGCCACACCCTTCCGTCTGACCGTTACTCTCTATTATATGTGCTGTCGGTTTTAAAAGCAATACGGAGTTCGTGAACTTTTATTGTTTTTTTCTAAAGTTTTTCTAAAGAAAACCCGCAGGCACCCCCGAGCATTCCTTTTGAACAACTCCCACCCCTATGAAAATTTCTCCCCTCTCCCATCTGGATTTTTTCTAAAATAAGATGTATAATATATTGGTTACATTATTATCGAGCTTACTAAAGGAGGTTACCTATGCCTGTAAAATACGTTTTCGTCACCGGCGGTGTTGTATCCGGCCTGGGAAAAGGAATTACAGCCGCTTCTCTGGGCCGCTTGCTGAAAGCCAGGGGATACACAGTTACCATGCAGAAATTTGACCCCTATATTAACATTGACCCGGGAACTATGAACCCCATCCAGCACGGTGAAGTTTTCGTCACAGACGATGGTGCCGAAACGGATCTGGACTTAGGACATTATGAACGTTTTATCGACGAAAGCCTGACTAAAAATTCCAATGTTACAACCGGCAAAATCTACTGGACTGTCCTGCAGAAGGAACGCCGGGGTGATTTTGGCGGCGGCACCGTTCAGGTCATTCCCCATATTACAAATGAGATAAAAAACCGTTTTTACCGCAACTTTACCACAGACGACACCCACATTGCGATTATTGAAGTCGGCGGAACAGTCGGCGATATTGAAAGCCAGCCGTTTTTAGAGGCGATCCGCCAGTTCCAGCATGATATCGGACATGAGAACGCGATACTGATTCACGTTACCCTGATCCCCTATCTCAAGGCTTCCGACGAATTAAAGACCAAGCCTACGCAGGCCAGCGTTAAAGATCTGCAGGGAATGGGAATCCAGCCAGATATTATCGTATGCCGCAGCGAACAGCCTCTTGAGCAGAATCTGAAAGATAAAATTGCCCTGTTCTGCAATGTGCCGAGCAATCACGTCTTACAGAACCTGGATGTGGAATATCTCTATGAGGCGCCGCTTGCAATGGAAAAAGAAGGGCTTGCCAAAGTTGCCTGCGACTGTCTGAAATTAGACTGCCCCGAACCGAATCTGGAAGACTGGAAACGTATGGTAAATGATCTTCGTCATCCGGATAAAGAAGTGACGATCGCCCTGGTGGGCAAATACACCCAGCTCCATGACGCCTATATCTCTGTTGTGGAAGCGCTGAAACACGGCGGCATTGCCAGCCGCGCCACAGTCAACCTGAAATGGGTCGACTCAGAACAGTTAAATGAGCAAAATATACAGGAAATTCTGGGTAATGTGCAGGGAATTATCGTTCCAGGCGGTTTCGGCACCCGTGGTGTAGAAGGTATGATCACTGCCGCCAACTATGCAAGGACAAACCAGATTCCCTATCTTGGGCTCTGCCTTGGTATGCAGGTAGCCATTATCGAATTTGCACGGAATGTCTGCCGGATGAATGACGCCCACAGCATCGAACTTGATCCCAATACCACGCATCCTGTGATTTCCCTGATGCCGGATCAGGACGGCATTGAAGATATCGGCGGCACCCTGCGTCTTGGTTCTTACCCCTGCGTACTGGACGACACTTCCAAAACCTTCGCATTATACGGAGAAAAAACCATTCATGAGCGGCACCGCCACCGTTACGAGGTCAACAACGACTACCGCAACGCTTTATCGGAACACGGCATGAATCTCTGCGGTATTTCACCGGATGGGCGGATTATCGAAATGATCGAGCTGCCAGGCCATCCATGGTTTATTGCCACGCAGGCGCATCCAGAACTGAAATCCAGGCCGAACCGCCCGCATCCGTTATTCCGCGGATTTATTGAAGCAGCGATTAAAAATCCAAGATAATATGCCTTAGCGGCAGAATCCCTCTTTGCGGCAGTCCCCTGCCCAAAAAGGGATTCTGCCAGCATACCATTACAAAAAAAGATCCCGCTTTATCTGCGAGATCCTATTCTTATAGCGTTTTTTATTTTTTCTCTTTTTTCTTTCTGCCCAGGGCTGCTTTAAAAGGGCCGCCCATCGGCTTAGGTTCCTCTGTTTCTTTTTCAACAACCCGTTTCACCGTCTCATTTTCAGACACAAGCTCCAGTCCCGAAATATGGGATATAAACTTCTGGAATGTAGAGTACCCATATTCTTTTACCTTAAAATCCGGATATTTCTTGTGAATCTTCTGCCCCATTGCCGCCAAATCTACGCCTTCCCCATTCGATTCCCGCACACATTCCAGGATATAATCCTCCAATTGTCCCCGCTTTAATCCATCATCTTTCAAAACCACAAGAATCGTCGTCTCTTTTTTATACAGAGTAAATGTATCATCCATTTCTTCTATAAATTTTGACAGGGAGCTATAGCCATAATTACGCACATCAAAGTCCGAATACTTTTTCAGCAGGGAATTGCCAAGCTCTCCCAACCCTGTTTTCTTACCATTGTTTTCATTTTCTACAATAATCTCTACAATTGCTTCTTTAATGGTTTTTTCATCCATATTTGCCTTCTGGTAGCTGTTCTCCTTGGCTCTCTCCGCATCCAGCTCCAGCAGGATTTCCAGATTGGTAAATACAGAACAGGCCGCTTTAAAAGAACGCGGCGTCTTGTTTTCTCCCATTCCAATCACTTCCATGCCGGATTCCCGCAGCCTGCTGGCCAGTTTGGTAAAATCGCTGTCACTGGAAACAATACAGAATCCCTGTACATTTGCTGTATAAAGGATGTCCATCGCATCAATGATCAGAGCCGAATCCGTCGCATTCTTCCCCGCTGTATTGGAAAACTGCTGAATCGGCGTAATCGAATTTTCCAGCAACTCCTTTCTCCATTTTGAAGCCTGGTTGTTCGTCCAGTCTCCATAGATTCTTTTATAGGTAACAATACCGTATTTCGTCATTTCATCCAGAATCGCCGTAATATATCTGGCCGAAATATTTTCTGAGTCAATCAAAACGGCATATCGTTTATCTTCCATACTATCTTCTCTCCTAATTGTCCAACAAAACATTTGTATTCTTTCCCCAAAATCATTATAATATTTTATATTATAGATATTAAAGGAGTATTTTTTATGACAGAATCAAAAGGTCTTTCCGGAACCGTTTTAAAAACCGCGGCCATCGCCGCCATGCTGCTCGATCACATTGGGGCGAGCCTTGTACAGCCATTTCTTACAAAAGCTGCCGTCGCCGCCGGAGTCACCTCCTGGACGACAAGTTCCTTACTTTCTGCCTGCCCCAAACAGGCCATTCCTTATTATCTTCTGCGCTATATCGGGCGGATCGCATTTCCGATTTTCTGTTTTCTGCTTATCGAAGGATTTTTACATACCAGAAATCTGAATAAATACTGCGTACGCCTTGCCGCATTTGCACTGATTTCTGAAATTCCCTTTGATCTGGCATTTCACCGCAGTCTGTACTATCCGAATGCCCAGAACGTCTTTTTCACTCTGCTGATTGGGCTTCTTACCATCCGGGGATTTGCATGGGCTGAAACTTTTTTTGCAGAAAAAAAAGCCGCCCAGGCATTCTTCCGGCTGCTGTTTCTGCTCTTTGGCATGGGCGCAGCCTTGTATTTAAAAACAGATTATGATTATATCGGGGTTCTTGTCATTGCCGCCCTGTATGAATTTCGCAAAAACAGAATCATCTCCGTTTCCCTGGCCAGTGTTATTCTATGCCTTATGTCGCCGCTGGAAATTACCGCGTTTGCCGCGGTTCCGCTGATCAGCAGGTACAATGGAAAAAGAAGTTCTGCTCCGGAAGGCGTCTTTTTCAAATATTTCTTCTACTTGTTTTATCCTGTCCATCTGTTTTTGCTGTATCTGGCAGGTTTCCTCATCCTGCCTTAATCTTCTTCCATCGGCGCATCTAACAGTTTCATACAAAGTTCCTGCTTCTCTTTTGAAGGACTGCTGTTATCAAACTGTATTGTTCCTCTTGTCTGGCCAGGATTCAGCAGTCCTGCGTTGGCAAGACGGCGTTTTGTCTCCCGTGCTGTTCCGGGGCCTCCGTCAAACAGCCGGACACTGCCGCCCAGAATTTTCTTCAATTCCCGGCTGACAAAAGGATAATGGGTACACCCGAGGACAACTGCGTCCAGCTTTTCTTTGTCAAATGGTTCAAACAGTTTTATCAGAAACTGTTCCAGCTCTGCGCCGCGAATCGTCCCCTGTTCAATATATTCCATCAGCCCCGGACAGGGCAGTGAAATAATATGCGCCACATCCATATACCGTTCCAGCAGATTGTGGAACTTTTCTTCCCGTATTGTCATCGGCGTCGCCATTACAATCACATTCGGATGATTCCCGGACAGGGCGGCCGGTTTCAGCGCCGGTTCAATCCCAATAATCGGCACATCCGGATATTTCTGCCGCAGCAGACGGACAGCGGCGCTTGTAGCCGTATTGCAGGCTACGACTACAGCCTTTGCCCCTTTAGAAATAAAACTATCTACATGGGAAATCGTCAGAGCACGCACTTCTTCCAGTCTCTTCGTACCATAAGGGGCATTTGCCGAATCTCCATAATACCAGTAATTTTCATTTGGCATCTCTCTTAACAAAGCACGGAGCACGCTGATTCCCCCCACGCCGGAGTCAAAGACAGCAATGGGTTCCGTTATATTTTTATCAGAAAAATTCATAAGTGACTTCCCTTTCCATATGCGATTGTGGTATACTAAATATGAAGGGGGGCCTATACATATGGCAACACGCGTAGTACAAACAATATTTGATAACGAAATCCGGATTTGCTCAGAATGCCACTGCAATCTTCCAAAGGACTACACAGATGAAGTATGTCCCACCTGCAAAGAACGCCTGCTCTTTTCCAAAGTCAAAGATTTTATCCGGGAAAATGACGTAACAGAGTTCGATGTTGCAGAAGAATTCCAGATTCCACGTTCCAGAGTAAGAGGATGGATTCGGGAAGGAAGAATCCAGTACAAAGAGCTTCAACACGAGGAAAAGATGGAAACCTTACACTGCCAGCAATGTGGAGAAGCAATCGCATTCGGAAGCTTATGCAGCAAATGCCTTCGCAAATCAAATATTTCCGGAAACGCCATTTTCTCCTCACAAGAAGAGGAAGAACGTTTTCGCTTTCTTCAAAAATGATGCGCCATTGCCGCATCAGCGCTACAGTCGCCTTTGGCTCCACTGTAGCGAAAGCCGCCCAATACCAGATGGTTTTGTTCTACTCTGGTATTACGCTGACAGACGCCCCCGGGACGTTTTTCTGTGGCAAAAAGGGCGGCTTTTTTCTGTCTTATTTCAGAAATCCACTGATAATCTGCTGTTCCGCTTCTTCCTCTGTCAGCCCAAGCGTCATCAGTTTTATCAGCTGCTCTCCTGCAATCTTCCCAATCGCCGCTTCATGAATCAGCCCGGCGTCTATATGATTCGCCGTAAGCTGCGGACTTGCCGTAACGCAGGAATCATCCATAATAATCGCATCACATTCGCTGTGCCCGGCACAGGATGCATTTCCATTGATTTTAGAGAAAAATTCCTGTTTGGAAGTATCCCTTGCCACAGAACGGGAAATTACATTCGTACTGCACCCTTCTCCATTTAAATCCACTTCAAACTCTGTTCTTGCATACTGTTTTCCATGTGTCATCAGCTTTTCATGTACTTCAAATGTAGCGCCCGCCTTTAATTCTCCCTTTGTAATCCGGTTTGTAGAATCAATGCCTTTAATCTGGGTTGTTTCCATCTCCATACAGGCGTTCTCATCGCAGTAGACCACGGTCATCGGGTTCATAACGTTTTCGCCGTTTCCATCCCCTTCGCCGTAATGCTTTTCCACATAACGCACTCTGGCATTTTTCCCTACATAAAACGTATGAATGCCATCATGCTTTGAAGTATCCACGCCGCAGTTATGAATACCGCAGCCCGCAATGATAGTAACATCACAGTCTTCTCCAATATAGAAATCATTGTAGACCATTTCCTGATAACCGCTCTCGCTTAAAATAACAGGAATATGGACACTTTCCCGCTTTGTGCCGGGCTTGATCACAATATCAATGCCCTGTTTGTCTTCTTTTGTAACAATATCAATATTGGCAGTTGTATTCCGGCCCGCCATTTTACCGTTTGAACGTATGTTGTAGGCGCCTGCCGGAACCTCATGAAGTCCGGCTATCTGCTCTAATAAATTCTTTTCAATTTTATCCATAGTTTCCTCTTTTCCCATTTTACCTGTCTTTATTGATGCTTTTCCAATAATGCCTCGCAGGTACCTTCCATTCCCATCAGTTTTGGCATAATCTCTTCTTTGCTGCCTGTTGCGGAAACAGCGCCGTCCGCAATCAGGACGATCTTGTCCGCTACATTTAGAATCCGCTCCTGATGGGAAATAATCAGAATCATCCCATTGATCTCCCGGCGCATTTTCTCAAACACATGAATCAGGCTGTTAAAACTCCACAGATCAATCCCCGCTTCCGGTTCATCAAAAATGGACAGCTTGGTACCTCTTGCAGTGATCATGGCAATTTCGATCCGTTTCAGTTCTCCGCCGGATAAGCTGCTGTTGATCTCCCTGTCAATGTATTCTTTGGCGCACAGCCCTACTTCCGAAAGTATCTGGCAAATCTCAGAAACTGTCATAGTACGGCCCGCGGCAAGGGAAATCAGATCTTTTACAGTAAGCCCTTTAAAATGTACCGGCTGCTGGAATGCATAGCTGATTCCGGCTCTGGCCCGTTCTGTAATATTCAATCCTGTAATATCTGTCCCATCTAACAGGATCTGGCCCGATGTAGGAGTGAGAATCCCCGCAATAATCTTGGCCAGCGTAGATTTGCCTCCGCCATTGGGACCGGTAATTGCAACAAAATGATCCTCAATGGACAGACTGACGTCTTTTAAAATTTCACGGCTTTCGTGATCGTCTTCTACTTCGTATGATATATTTTTTAATTCTAACATGTTATTCCTCCCTGCGTGAATAGTAACATTATACTACCACAAAATAAAACCTTCAACTGCTTTTTCAGAGCCGCCAGATTCTGTTGACAAAAAACCAAAAATATCTCAAAATAATAAAAAACGGCTTAATTAGGAGGTACCGCCTTGAAAGATTTTCTGATATTCGCACTAAAACCCGTATGTTACAACTCATATCTTTATTTTGCAAATGCCCTGGCGGATGCGTTGAAAGCCTGCGGGCATACAGTAGAAATTTTTTCTGCGCAGCTGCCTGACGGACGGCAAACCAAACCGCATACATTATCTGCTTTTCCGGACAGTTCTCTGTTTGATTCGCTGGAAGAGCTGATCGGCAGAAGTTTTGACGCCATAATCGATTTTAATTCAGAACTGCCCAGGCTAAAAATGGAGGACGGCAGTTATTTTCTGGATCAGATAAACGCTCCCTTTTACAATATAATTCTTGACCATCCCCTGTATCATCATGATACCTTAAAACAAAGGATTACCCGTTTCCATATACTCTGTCTGGATGAGAATCACAAAGACTATATCGAAGGCTGTTACCCTCATATTTCTACCGCCCATGTATTTCCCATGACCGGAGAAGATATTGCCCCTTCCGATCCGTCTTATCCAAAAAAACATCTGGATATACTGTTTTCCGGCACTTATACGGACTTCCGGCAGATTGAAGATTCCATTGAAACCTGTCCTTCTTTTCTTGGAACTCTGACCAGACAGCTAATCTCTGTTATGCAGTCCGATCCATCTCTGACACAGGAAGCAGCGCTTGGACAGCTTCTGCCATCTTTAGAAGAAGCAGAAATCATTGAAGAGACATTCCCGCTCCATATGCAGGCCTGTTTCCTATGCGACAGCTATCTGCGTGCATGGAAGCGCGAGCAGCTTCTGCTGCATCTGGCCAAAGACAACCTTCCGCTGACGCTTTGCGGCAACGGCTGGAATAAATCCCCCCTTGCAGGTTTTCCACAGATCCGTATTATAGAAGACACTCCGTTTATGGATACGTTTTCTTTGTTCCGCCAGTCTAAGATTACATTAAATCTGATGCCGGAATTTAAACGTGGCGCACATGACAGAATCTATTCCGCCATGCTCAATCACAGTCTTTGCCTGACGGACGCCTCTTCCTATTTAACCAGACAATTTCAGGACAGAAGGGAACTTCTTTTTTATGATACCCAAAATTTAGAAAATTTATCCAACTGTATCCAAAATCTGCTAAGTTCTCCAGAGCTTACAGAAGAAATCAGCCAGACTGGCTATTTCTGCGCAAAAGAAAACCACTCGTGGCTGGCGCGAGCGGTATCTCTTGCGGATATTGTGACTGCCCAGATTGCACGGTAACAGAAACTGTCACCGGATTACTTTACGCGCATATTTTACGCAGATACTGTCCAGAAATGAATCGTCCGGCTCAAACCGAATACAGACGGTCTGCTGTTTTTCTGTCCAGATCAATTCATAAAACTTACGGCCTTCCTTACGGCTGGAAAGATCCATAAATTTTACATTGGAATTCTTCTGATGAATATTCTGTAAGGAAGGATCCCCTGCAGGAGCAATTTGTTCTACCTGATCCATATGCAGACTGATGATGCTTTTGCGCTTTCTCTTATCTTTGATCTTGTCAAAATCCAGATTGCCGTCAAAATAAGCGTATTCATATTCCAATCCGGAGTGAAAACAGGTCCACCACCACCAGACAAAAAAGCCAATCATTGGCATCAGAAACGCCGGAGGATTCAGCCAGATAAATCCTACCAGGCAAAAAACTGCCAGAAACATAGAAACAAAACGCAATATCATCGTAGCTGCCGTAGGCCTTGCGGAAAGCAATACCGTCTTTTGAAAATCGTACATAATTGAAATCCTCTTTTCTTTTCATAGTTTTTAATTATAATACATTTTCCTGCGGATTGCCACTAAAAAATATATAAACTTAATTATCCGTAAAAATCCACATGACCGCCAACCCAGGTCTCTTCTTCTGTCCGCACATAATCACTCATACCCATGGAAAGCGTGCTGTTGATTTTCTGAAGGAGTTCCTCAACGGTAGAAGCTGTTACAGTTATAGTGTCCTCTTCCCGCAGCTGCTCTGACTTCTGGTCTTTTGCTGCCTTTCGCTTTTCTGCCCGCTTCTCTTCTTCTGCTTTTTTCGCTTCTTTTTTCTCTTCCGCCCGCTTTGCCGCTTTCTTCTCTATCCGGGTCTTCTGGGCAGCTGCAGATTTATCCAGTACGGCGAATAACGTTGCCGTTCCATTGCTGTTTACCTGCATACCAAATGTTTTTACCGCAGACGCATTAGATCCCAGACCATTTTTTAACTGGGAAAGCTGCGCTGCGGAACCGCTGATAATGGATTCATACTGCTTGCGGTATTTCTCATCTGAAGCCATGCGCTCGATTTTTTCCTCGTCAATCAGCACTACCATCCGGTTTGCATTGGCATATTTTCCTGCGTTTGCCTGTGCTTCCTCCTTCTTGTCCTTACTGACTAAGATAAAATCCATATTGGAGTATTTCTTCTTCAGCTGCTCATAATATTTCTTTGCTTTTTCACTCAGCTCCGGCGTGCCAATCACAGCTCCGGAAACCTTCGACTTCTTCGTTGTCTTATCCGCTGCGGCGCTGCTTGTCGTATTGCCTGTCATATACGCATAACTGCCCGCTTCTGCCTGTGTAACCTGATTCATACAATTACCTCCTGCATATATTCTGTAATTCCGTTTACACTGTAAATGCCTGCACGTTGTGTTCCAGACATTCCAGGTACACCTTATGCTACTATCTGTTATATCGGACAGTTTCCAGAAATTGTTTACGGACTCCCCCTGCAAATAGGACGCTGTCAAGTTGACCAGTTCTGCTTTTTTACCACTTTTTATTAAATGGCTCTATAACAAGAAAATCTATACTGCAAAATCAAAGCTGTTATCTTCTAAGCCAGCGTGCTATTTCTTCAGATTATCCACCTTCATATGCAGCCGTTTTCTGGTATATCGGCTCAGATCAAGTTCCCATTCTATATTTCCTGATGCATCCTCATACTTCTTTGTATAACCCATGTCTCCATAAAAATCTTTCACCATACTATTTTTTGCCGTTGGATAGTAGTATCCTATAATCTTGCTAATTTTCCGCTTTTTTGCTTCTTCAACAAGAACATTCATCAGAACCTCTTCCAATCCCCGTTTAAGTACGCGGCAGCTTGTCAGCCAGAGCCTGACATGAACTTCATCCCCTATTACACTGCCTACAACTACTGTAACCAGGCCATTATCATAAAATTTATCTGTCAGCCTTCCGCACAAGCATATGTTATTCTCATCTTCCTGCATTTTTTTAATATCATCTTCTGTACATCTTAGTGTTGTCAAATTGAATTGGTTTGATTTATTTGTAAGCTGAGCGATTCTCTGAATGTAAGCAGGCTTAAAATCATCAATGAAAACCGTCATCTGGAGACTGTCAAGATATTCCCCATAATCTGCAAATGCTGTGGCGGCTGTACTTGCCTCAGCCCTGGCATGGTACAATTCTGTTTTTTTCAAATCCTCCTGAGACAAAACCGTTGCCTCGAAAAAACCGCTGTGATCCATAATCTCAATATATTTTTCTACCCGATTCAACACCGGCACAGCAACATCTGGAAGCTGTGCAGCAACAATTTCCCGTTCTGCAGGATTATCGTCAGCAAAAACAAAACTATCTATACCCATTGCAAGCTCATCAGCTATTTCCCGCAAGTTCTGATCTTTGGGATTCCAGTTTGCTTTTACCGCCACAAAATCTTTCAATCTCAGCGCTCCATTTGGATGGTTCAGCCCTGACAGGGCATTTTCCATCTCATTCTTTGAATTAACCGCAAGCATCACCCCGATATCTTTCAGCTTTTTACAGTACCTTTGAAATTCCGCATATATCTGCCCCTTTGGAACTGCTGCTCCAAGTTCGATACCCTCTGCCCCATCATCACCGATAATTCCTCCCCATAATGTATGATCCAGATCAAGCGCCAGCAGCTTCCTGTTCTTTCCATATATGGATTTTATAATATTTGCAACACTCTGCGCCACATAAGGAATGGCATCCATACACATTGCATACCCATACATATGCCAATACAATGAATTGTTCCATTTCGTAACACCATAGTCTTGGGCAATATATTCTAAATCATTCACATAAAAATCCTCATGGTTCTGCGCATAATCATATATTGCCTGATTTAATCTGCAAATAAAATTGCTCCTGCCCCTGTAATCCCATATATCACGGTTTCCCATAAGCCGGTAATCCGGACGTTCAAAATTATTTTGAATAAGCGGGCAGTGAAATTTATGCGCCAAAGCTTCCCACATGCTTTTAAAACGGAAGACTTCATCTGATAGTAAGATATCCACTTGTTCTTTTGCTGAACTCACTTCCGGAAACGCCTGGATATTTCTCCATGACGTATGGATGTATATAATATCCGGCATAAAATTTTCCAGTTCTGGCGTTCCGAACACAGCGTCCTGCCAATACTGGCCATACGCAGACTGATAAAACTCAGCCTTAATACCATAATGAAGCAGAAAAATCTGCATCTGATCAGCAACCTCATTTGTTGTCGAGCCGCCTAACAATGCAATCCGCTTTTTAATCCAATCCTTCTGTTGCTCCAGCAATTGTTTTTTTATTATATTTTTCCTGCGAAGAAGCATCTGTGAATCTATCGGATAAGAAAAATAATCCACCATCTAACCACTCCTTAATTCGGCCTGTCCTGATCTCCATCCCCACGAAACAAAACCGCGCTGTCAGCAGATGCACAATAATATATATCCTCAACACTCTGCTGATATGGCGCAAAATAATTAGGTATTATATTTCCGGATCCTTTTACCGGCTTCCATCCTGCCCGAATAAGAATATTATCATTCAATCCGGCCTCATACATATCGATATATTCTGTTTCATGCTCTTCCATAAGCCGATCAATTTTATCTGTAATTCCAAGTAAAACATCCTTTTCCCCTATAAAATCAACAAACCGAAATACCTTCGCGCCCATGTATTCTTGTACGCGCAAAACAATCAGGCCTGCAGTACTGGCGCAGCCATTTTTCACTACATATACCAGATATTTATAAACTGGATGATCAAAGTATCTTTTTTCAAAATATCCTGGGCTTTTAAACGGAACAGACGTTTCGTTTAAGCGTCCAAAGATATCCAGATTCTTTAGCTCCGATTTCTCAGACAGCAGTTCCAGCTCACAGTTTCCGCTATCTGTACCCGGAATTTCTTCATTATTTATCTTCGCAACCCTATAGTTTATGCCTTTTCGTAAACGATACCATTGTTTCATAACGCCAACTTTCATTCCCAGCTGCTTATAAATCTTTGATGTCGTTTTCAGATTTATGCCAGTACATACAATATTCCTGTGTTTCTCCTGTTTTTTAAGAAAGAGTATTAGGCGAATCCCCAAAAAAGATTCTGAATGTCTGGCTTTCCATAAAGCAAGCGCTATATCTTTGTCATCATCCGCACTGTAAGGTATAAACCCTAATATTCCGCAGATATTATTTTCTTCATTCAATCCTATTACAAAATTAACCCGCTCATGGTTTACATACTGCCACTTAAAAAGAGCTTGGTTCACTGCCAGTATATGTCCTTTTTTCCAGTAATTGTCTATGTAATTCATTATAGCCGGTATATCATCGTATTCAGCGAATCTAATTGTATAATTTCCCATGTTGCCTGCTTTCCTTTAACCCATTTTAGCCAAAACAGCATCTACTATATCCCCAGCTGTATTTAGTTCAATAATTTCATCTAGGTCAAATGTTATTTGATACTCATCCTGAACAGCTTCCAGGATTGTAATATGTGTCAGGCTGTCCCATGCTTCAATATCATCAGCATTTGCAGCTTCTGTTAATCTAATATCTTTATCTGCAAATACATCTGCAAATATATTCTGCAGCACTGCCATTACTTCATTTCTATCCACCGTATCCTTCCTCCTTAAAATCTTGTTCTTCCCTGTGGCATTGTTTTTTCCAAAATCTTGCGGATTTGGTAAAGAATCCAATCTGTATAGCCATGAATCATTTCTATCCCAAAAACTCATATTTCAAAAAAATAATGTTACTTTTGTCTGCCAGAAAAAAGTCGTATCTCTCATCATACCTATTCATATAGACCCCTCTTTACATTTCCCTGTAATTTTCACTTTTAGGCGGATAATCGTTGCAGTCCAAACGTGGCAGCAAATATACATAATCCTGTCTTAAATCTGCTATTTTAGCTTCCGTTGTCACTCCTAATTTTGCACCCTTTTGTTTTACATAATCGATCACATCAACATTATAACTACCATAAGGGTAATTCATTACCCATTCATTTCTATCAATAAAAGGCTCCATCACCTTCAATGCCTGATCAATATCCTGCTGCATCTTTTCTTTTGGCAAATTGCCTAACCAATCATGAGCATAACCATGTACTCCAATAAACATTCCGTGCCGCTTCATTGTCTGGATCTGTTCTTCTGTCAAATACAATTCATGTGCAAGCTGTTTTTCTGAGACGCCTACATATTTTTCAAATAAATCGCTTGCAATCATTGTTCTAACTTTCTCAGGAAGTACTGTCTGGAGCATTCTTTTTACAAATATGGTTTCCTTCGTATCAAATCGATTTGCAACGGCATATATATGAAACAATTCTTCCGTTGAGGCATAGTCAAATTCAATTCCACGATAATAATTCATTTTATTTTTTACATCACACAGAAGCTCGCGTATATCTGCGCATGCAAGAATATAATGGATTTTATTTACATCTAAAAGCTGATGGGCAGCAAACGTTTTTCCCGTTATAAAAAATGAACCCTGCACCCGAAACTCTTCAAGCACAGGAAGCGCCGCTATGTAATTATCTATATACCCATCGTCAAAAGTCAGCAATAATGCCCGTTTCGGCAGTTCAAAATTCCCTACAACAGCCTCAATCACCTGCTCCATAGTTACTACATTGAAATTATTTTTCATAAATTCAATCTGTTGTCGAAACAAACGGATATCTAACCCTTTAATTTTCGGATATCTGCTATGTCTCAAATCTCTTGTATAATGATACATGGAAATATACAATTTACTCATTACTAAACCCCCATACCATATAATGCATCTAACGTTTCAAAATGTTTTATCAAAATGTGTACTTTTTGGCAATGTCTCGAGTTCAGTATTTATTACAACAGAAAAAATTAAATCCAATAATTTTATTGCATTAGACAGAAAAATATAGTAATATATACTATAGATTTTAGAGTGCCAAAAAGTACACTTTTTGACACTCTAAAGTTTTATTATCATTTCAAATTTATTTTCCGAAGTTTTCGATAAAAGGTTGATTTACTCATATGGCACGTTTCCAGAACTTCTTCTAATTTAATATTCCCTTGTTTCCAGGATTTGACGACAGTGATAAAGTCCTCCGGCGTTTCAGATTCCGGCCTTCCAAAACGGACTCCCCTCTTTTTTGCCGCAGCAATTCCCTGCTCCTGTCTTTTCCTGATGTTTTCCCTTTCATTTTCTGCAACAAAAGAAAGTATCTGCAAGACCAAATCCGCAATAAACGTTCCCATAAGATCTTTTCCGCTTCTTGTATCTAAAAGCGGCATATCAAGTACACAAATATCAATTCCAATTTCTTTTGTCAGTATACGCCACTGGTTTTGTATCTCCACGTAATTACGCCCCAGGCGGTCAATACTCATAATATAAAGCAAATCTCCTTTTTTCAGCAGCGACACCAGTTTCCTGTAACTCTCCCTGCAGAAATCCTTGCCCGACTGTTTATCTACAAAGATACTGCCAGTAAAAACCCCTGCTTTTCTCAGCGCAATCATCTGACGGTCTTCCTTCTGTTCTATACTGGATACACGCACATATCCATACACATTGCACATTTATGTTCCCTCCTGTCTGTAAACCAAAAAATCCTACCGTATTTCTACAATAGGATTCTTTATCATAAATTTTTTCTCCAGCCTTCTATAAACATGGCTTGATTCAAACATTTTCTTCAATAAAAAGAATGCCGTATCCTAAAATACGGCACTCCCTTTTTCATTCATTTCAATGTTTAGTTCTGTCCATAATAGGCATTCTCGCCATGTTTCCGGAAGAAATGCTTATCCCGGATGCAATCCGGCGCTGGTTTTACTTTTGGGTTGATCAGTTCTGTTTTTAATGCCATTTTTGCAACTTCTTCTAATACAACTGCATTGTGAACTGCTTCAGCTGCATCTTTGCCCCAGGTAAAGGGTCCATGATTCGTGCAGAGCACGCCCGGCGTATGCATTGGATTTACGCCGCGTTCCTCAAAGGTTTCAATAATCACCTTTCCGGTATTTGTCTCATAATCTGCGTCAATCTCTTCCGGCGTCAGGCTTCTTGCACATGGGATCTCTCCATAGAAGTAATCTGCATGGGTCGTCCCGTAAAGCGGAATGCTTCTGCCCGCCTGTGCCCAGGCTGTTGCTTCCGGCGAGTGGGTATGTACCACGCCGCCCATCTCCGGATATTTCTTGTATAATTCCAGATGGGTCGGGGTATCCGAAGAAGGTTTATACTTGCCTTCGATTTTATTCCCCTCTAAGTCCATAACTACCATATCATCCGGCGTCAGCTTATCATAATCTACCCCACTGGGTTTGATAACAAAATAGCCGCTCTCGCGATCGATACCGCTGACATTTCCCCATGTATAAGTAATCAGTCCGCGGTGAGGCAATTCCATATTGGCTTCATACACCTGTTTTTTTAATTCTTCCAGCATTCCTGTATCCTCCTATAATTTAATGCACTCTACCGCTGCACGCTCAATCGGCAGGCCCGCGTTGTATAATTTCAGAAAATCATCAAATCCCTTTACTTCTTCAGCAACCGGCTCCTCTGTAACGCCGGCTTCACCGCCGAATACTTTGTTATTCAGGTAATCTGCCAGGCTCTCGCCCTCTGCTTTATTCTGCATATAAGCCGCTAAAACTGCAATTCCCCATGCGCCGCCTTCCCCTGCTGTTTCCATCAGAGATACCGGCGTATTCATTGCGGCCGCCATAAATCTCTGGCCTACAACCGGAGTCTTAAACAGTCCGCCATGGCCATAAATCTTATCCACTTTTACGGATTCTTCTTTTAACAGAATATCCAGTCCGTTTTTCAGTGCGCCAAGCGCGGTAAATAAATGTACCCGCATAAAATTCGCAAGGTTGAATCTGCTCTCTGCGCTTCTTGCAAATAACGGTCTTCCTTCTTCAAAGCCAGTGATGCTCTCACCGGAGAAATAATTGTATGCCAGCAGTCCGCCGCAGTCTGCATCGCCCTGCAGAGCCTTGTTGTATAATACGGAAAACAGCTTGTTCATATCCACTTCAATGCCAAAGCTCTCCGCAAATTCACGGAAAATACCAACCCATGCGTTCAGATCTGACGTACAGTTATTGCAGTGTACCATTGCAACTGCATCGCCGACAGGCGTCGTTACCATATCAATTTCCTGATGTACGTTCTTTAATGCATTTTCTAAGACAATCATAGCAAAGATGCTTGTTCCGGCAGATACGTTACCTGTTCTGACTGCAACGCTGTTCGTCGCAACCATTCCGGTTCCTGCATCTCCTTCCGGCGGACAGATCGGAACGCCGGCTTTTAAGCTCCCTGAGGTATCCAGAAGCTTTGCGCCTTCCTCTGTCAGGCTGCCTGCATTGTCGCCTGCCAGCAGCACTTTGGGCAGAATCTCCCGCAGCTTCCACGGATATCCGCAGGGAGCTGTCAGAGCGTCGAATTTCTCCATCATAGCGGCGTCATAGTCTCTCGTGCTGCTGTCAATCGGGAACATACCGGAAGCGTCGCCGATTCCGATTACTTTCTCGCCGGTCAGCTTCCAATGGATATAACCTGCAAGGGTTGTAAAGAATGTCACATCCTTTACATGTTCTTCTTTATTTAATATCGCCTGATATAAATGAGATACGCTCCATCTCTGCGGGATATTGAAATTCAGTTCCGCAGTCAGCTTGTCTGCTGCTTCTTCTGTGATGGTGTTTCTCCAGGTACGGAATGGTACCAGAAGCTTATCCTCTTTATCAAACGCCATATAACCATGCATCATAGCGCTGAATCCAATAGAGCCGACAGAAGTCAGAGTTTCGCCGTACTTCTTTTCCACATCTGCCGCCATATCACGGTAACAATCCTGCAATCCGTTCCAGATTGCCTCAAGGCTGTATGTCCAGATACCATTCTCCAGCTGGTTTTCCCATTCATGGCTTCCGGATGCCAGCGGAGTATGATCTTCCCCAATCAGAACTGCTTTAATTCTGGTGGAACCAAACTCGATACCAAGAAACGTTTTGCCTGCTGCGATTGCTTCTTTTTGATTCATTGTCCTTCTCCTCCATTACCTCTATACTGTCTCTTTGATTTTCTTATAAATCCCCTCAGCATCCAGTCCGTATTTGTGCAGTAATTCTTTGGCCGGGCCGGATTCGCCGAATACATCATTTACTCCGATTCTCACTACCTTTGTCGGGCATTTCTCACTGAGCGTCTCGGAAACTGCAGCTCCAAGGCCTCCGATAATGGAATGCTCTTCTACGGTAACCACTTTGCCTGTCTTAGATGCGGACGCCACTACCAGCTCCTCATCCAAAGGCTTGATCGTATGAATATTGATCACTTCCGCATCCACGCCGTCTGCTGCAAGCTGTTCTGCCGCAAGCAGCGTCTCTGCTACGCATAAGCCGGTTGCAACTATGGTCAGATCTTTGCCTTCCCGCAGAACCACACCTTTGCCCAGCTCAAATTTATAATCTTCCCTGTCATTGATCACCGGAACCGCAAGACGTCCAAACCGCAGATAAACCGGGCCGTCATGCTCATAAGCTGCCTTTACGGCTGCTTTTGCTTCGATATCGTCACTGGGATTGATGACTACCATACCCGGAATCGCACGCATCAATGCGATATCCTCATTACACTGATGGCTCGCGCCGTCTTCCCCTACGGAAATTCCCGCATGGGTTGCGCCAATTTTTACATTCAGGCGTGGGTAGCCAATCGAGTTCCGTACCTGCTCAAAGGAACGTCCCGCTGCAAACATGGCAAATGTGCTGATAAACGGCACTTTTCCGCAGGTAGACATTCCTGCCGCAATTCCTGTCATGTTGGCTTCTGCGATACCGCAGTCAATATGACGCTCTGGAAAAGCTTTTTTGAAGACGCCCGTCTTGGTCGCTGCTGCAAGATCCGCATCCAATACAACTAAATTTTCCTTTTCTTTGCCAAGCTCTACTAATGCATTGCCATAGCTGTCTCTGGTCGCGATCTTTGGCAAATCTTTGATATTCTCAATTACTGACATAATGCTTCACCTGCTTTCTTCAAGTCTTCCATTGCAGTTTCGTATTCTGCATCGTTTGGCGCTTTTCCATGCCAGCCTACCTGGTTCTCCATAAAGGAAACGCCCTTTCCTTTCAGTGTATGGGCAATAATCGCCGTCGGCATACCCTTTGTCTCTTTTGCCTCTTGAAAAGCGGCCTCAAGTTCATCCATGTCATTGCCGTTGATATTGATTACATGGAAATTGAAAGCTTCAAATTTCTTGTCGATCGGATACGGGGAACATACTTCGTCAATGCTCCCGTCAATCTGAAGGTTGTTGTTGTCTACGATTACTACAAGGTTATCGAGTTTGCGGTGTCCGGCAAACATGGAAGCTTCCCAGATCTGGCCCTCCTGAATCTCACCGTCTCCGCATAATGCGTAGACACGGCCGTCTTTGCCGTCCATTTTATACGCAAGCGCCATTCCAACTGCTGTCGATAAGCCCTGTCCCAAAGAACCGCTTGACATATCCACGCCCGGAATATGTTTCATATCCGGATGTCCCTGTAAATAGCTTCCGGTATGGCGAAGCGTCTTAAGGTCTTCCACCGGAAAATATCCCCGGTTTGCGAGAACAGAATAAAGTCCCGGAGCCGTATGGCCTTTGGATAACACAAAACGGTCGCGGCCTTCCATCTTTGGATTCCCAGGATCAATATTCATTTCTTTAAAATATAAATAAGTAAAAATATCAGCTGCCGACAGGGAACCGCCTGGATGCCCCGCCTTTGCGCTGTGTACTGCGGTTACAATTCCTTTACGGACCTCTACCGCCATTTTCTGAAGTTCTAATTTGTCCATATTATTATCCCCCGCCATTTATTCGCCAAATACTGCTTTATAGTCTGCCTGGAATTTTGCAATTCCCTGATCGGTCAACGGATGCTTGGTCATCTGCTCAATTACCTTATACGGAACGGTTGCGATATCAGCGCCTGCTAAAGCGCATTCTGTTACATGCACCGTATTGCGGACAGATGCTGCAATAATCTCAGTCTCATAGCCATAGATACTGAAAATCTCAGCAATTGTACTGATCAAATCCACACCCGGCTGGTTGATATCATCGAGTCTTCCAAGGAACGGAGATACATACGTCGCTCCTGCTTCTGCGGCAAGCAATGCCTGATTTGCAGTAAAAATCAATGTCACATTGGTCTTAATGCCTTCTGCCGCCAATACTTTTGTAGCCTTCAGTCCCTCTGCTGTCATCGGAATCTTAACAACCATATTGGGATGAATCTTTGCGATTTCACGGCCTTCTGCAATCATGCCTTCCGCATCTACCGTCGTCGCTTTCACTTCCCCGCTGATAGGCCCGTCCACAATGGATGTAATTTCTTTGATTACTTCATTAAAATCCCGGCCCTCTTTTGCAATCAGTGACGGGTTCGTTGTTACACCGCTGATAACACCCATATCGTTTGCTTTGCGGATATCATCCACATTGGCAGTGTCAATAAAAAATTTCATGTTTTACTCCTTTTACAATTTTGCAGGGCAGAATTAACGATAGAAAATCTCTCCTAACATTAAGTCCTTCTTAAAGTCACGGATCTTTGTATCTTTGTCAATATATACTGCCTCAATTCCCATTGCATTCGCCCAGTCGCCCATCTGCTCAGCCGTCAGATCATACGTAAATGCCGTATGATGCGCGCCTCCTGCAAGTATCCAGGCTTCCGCCCCGGTGTACATATCGGGCTCCGGTGTCCAGAAGTTGGTCGCTACCGGCAGCTTGGGCATTGCTTTTTCATTCTTCTTGCATTCTACATCATTGATAATCAGACGGAACCGGTTGCCAAGGTCGATCAGGGATGTCGCGATTCCATGCCCTTCTTTGGAAGTAAATACAAGCCTTGCCGGATCTTCCCTGTCGCCCATGGACAATGGCTGGCACTTAATACTGATCGGGCCGTCCGCAATGGTCGGACAGATCTCAAGCATATGCGCCTGCAGAATGCCTTCTTTGCCTTTTACAAGGTTATAGGTATAATCCTCTAACATAGAGGTTCCCTTCGCATCTTTCATGCCTGCTGTCATAATCTTCATCAGGCGTACCATTGCCGCAACTTTCCAGTCGCCTTCCGCGCCAAAACCGTAGCCTTTTTCCATTAATCGCTGGATTGCAAGTCCCGGAAGCTGCTTTAACGCGCCGAGATCTCCAAAATGGGTAACAATGGCATGGTAGTTTTTCTCCACCAGGAAACGCTCAAAACCCAGTTCAATCTGCGCCTGCACGGCAACATGTCTCTTAAACTCTTCCGGATCTCTGCCTTCTAGCAAAATCTCATATCGGTCATAGTATTCGTCTACCAGGGCATTCGTATCAGACTCGGAAACTGCTGCCACGGATTCTGCAATTTCATTGATCGGATATGCGTCTACTTCCCAGCCAAATTTGATCTGCGCTTCCACTTTATCGCCTTCGGTTACGGCTACATTGCGCATATTGTCCGCAACGCGCATTACGCGGATATGGCTGCTCTCCATAATGCCCACTGCTGTACGCATCCAGGAAGCAATCTTTCCGATTACGATCGGATCGCTCCAATGGCCGGCAACTACTTTGCGTTCTATCCGCATCCGGCTTACGATATGGCCGTATTCCCTGTCGCCATGGGCGGACTGGTTCTCATTCATAAAATCCATATCAATGCTGTCATAGGGAATTTCTTCATTGAACTGTGTATGTAAATGCATCAGCGGTTTACGAAATTCCTGTAATCCTAAAATCCAGGATTTCGCCGGTGAAAAGGTGTGCATCCAGGTAATAACGCCTGCACAATTCTCATCCGCATTTGCTTCGTTAAACGTTCTGCGGATTAGTTCATTGGTAATCAGTGTCGGCTTCCATACAATCTCATAGGGCAGCTCGCCTGATTGATTCAGTTCGTCTACAATCTGCCTGGAATGCTGTGCAACTTTGCTTAAACACTCGTCCCCATACAGATCCTGCGAGCCGGTACAAAACCAAAACTGATATTTTTTCTGTACTATCATTGGCATCTCCTCCTTCTTTCTAGTACTCTATCCGGCTAGTTTCTAAACTATAACCGGATACAGCCTGGCCAAT
>CAJUPF010000028.1 GCA_910588565.1 uncultured Lachnospiraceae bacterium | reverse complement strand
CGTAGCCACATACTCATTTTTCCTGCCAATTTTTTTGACTTTCAAGAACTTTTTTCCCCCTAAACGGGAAAGCAGCGTGAGTACGGTGTTATTCTTCCATTCGTTCTTGTCTTTTTCCAATTCCTCCATGATGACAGAGTATAAAGCCGCCCCTCCATTCTTCCAAATGATTTTCATTAGTACCAGTTCGGATTCAGAAATTTGCTGTGCCATATTGTCCTCCTTTTATCTTAACATATTGTGGGCATATAAATATATTAACGCTTTGTAGGTGATAAAGCAATACCCTAATGAAAATTTAAGAATTTATAAAAAGATAGGAAAGATAAGGAGATTCCTTAGTAATGTCATTGCTGGTAATGTGTATAACTGGCTATCTGATGGAATTGTAGGTAACTCTGTTTGCAGGACATAAAAAGTGTCTTTTCAGAATTCCAGTTTGACATACTGGAAAATCTGGATACAACCTTATCCAATAGCTTTGCGGAATCCCGCTTCGCCATCCCTATCTTCAAGCAGATTTATGTGAATATTGTTTTCAATTTTGCAGGTGAACTTAATTTCCTTTCTGCCGCGCAGCCGAAACGGCAAGGCGCATAGAAACTCAAAAAGACGGTACAGCCCTTGTAATGGGGCTATACCGCCTAATCTGAAATTACTTCCCTCTAACCGTAAACCTTTCATTTTTCATGAAGTATTAGCAGGTTTGCACTACCGTTCCTTCCACTGCTCCTCTTTCCCGTTCGACCATACAACCATATTCCTGCCGCTCTCTTTGGCATCCTTTAGCATGGCGTCTGCAATACGCAGGCACTCTTCATATGTATCCGCCTTGTCCGGAACAATCGTAATTCCGCCGCAGCTAATCGTAATCCATGGGGAATCCGATGGGGAATTGGGAATATGCAGGCTCTCAACAGCCTGACGGATCTTCTGCATAAACAGATACGAAGACTGTGCGTCATTGCCTGTAAAAATTGCTGCAAACTCTTCACCGCCATAGCGGGCGAAAAAGTCCGTAACACGCCGCATATGGGAAGTTACTGTTTTTACCACGGAAGCCAGTACCTTATCACCGGCCGGCCTCCCGTAGGATTCATTGTATGCTTTAAATTTGTCAATATCCATCATACAGAGTGTAAATGGAAGCCCCATGCGGACAGCTTCTTTCCACCTTATTTCACTGGTGCGATCATAGCTTCTTCTGTTGGCAGCGCCAGTCATCTCATCCACTAAGGTCTGTTCCTGAAGCTGTATCTGACAGCGGTGCAGTCTCATCTGTGCATTGACCCTCGCTTTTACAATAACCGGATGAAACGGCCTGCTGATATAGTCCGCTGCTCCCATCAGCAGTCCTTTTTCGATATAGGGGGTATCTGCCTGATTTGCAATCAGGATTACAGGAATATGATCTTTCATCATCGTTTCCTCTAATTCTTTCAGCAATGCAAATTCCTCCATATCAGGTATACTTGCATTTAAAAGGATCAGCGCAAACTTACCGGATTTTGCACTTATAATCCCTTCACGTCCACTTTTGCTGACCATAACATTGTAGTCGCCGCTTAATATGGATTTCAAAACTTCTGCCTGTGAATTGTTGTCAATAATTAATATTCGCTCCATAAACTATAATCCCTCCATATTTATGCCGAATGGCATAATGGTATCCTATTCGGTTTCTATAAAGATCTTACAAAATCAGTCATACTTTGTCAAGTCTCTGTTCTCAGCCAATGCCGGAATTTAAGACACAAGTTACTGACATTTTTTCATGCTTCCAAAATTCTTTGAAAAGCGGAACTACACAGCCTATATAATCTAGCTGTTTTCTTATAAGCTGGCAACGGGGATCAAATCCGTGAGCAAATTTTCATTTGATAATTCCAAGCGCTAAAATAAGCCCACAACTGACTGGAACGTGGCTGTATACGCCAATCAGTTCTGGACTTATGGTAATCCGGGTATTTAATTACAATGTCAGAATTTACTCCTTTCCCAATGCTAATCATATCAAAACATTCGTTCTGATTACTTTTTTGATTACCTTGCAATTTTAGACATAAAAAAAACCTTGAAAACTCAAGGTTTCTATAAGCTGGCAACGGGAATCGAACCCGTGACCTCCGCACTACCAATGCGACGCTCTACCGACTGAGCCATGCCAGCATTCCGTTGATTGCCTCAACTTGTATTATGATACTATAGCTTTTCCATATTGTCAATATGAATTTTTTCAATTTTTCTGCGCATTCTCTGTATCGCATTGTCAATCGCTTTTGGGGACTGCTCCATAATCTCTGCAATTTGCCGGTAATGAAACCCTTCCCGCATATAATCAAAAACCTGCTTCTCCATTGGGCTCAGATTCTTAGCCAAGGCATCCAGCATCTGCTGGACGCGCTCCTGGTCAATCAGCAGGTACTCCGGATTTTTATCCGCTCCTCCGGCCAATACATCTGCTAATGCCACGCCATCCGTTCCAAAATCATCGTACAGAGAAATATAGGAATTTAGCGGCGCATGCTTTTTCCTCCTGGATGCCTCCACTGCCGTATACATCTGCCGTTCCACGCACAATCTTGCAAAATGATAAAAAGAACTGTCCCGATCCGGCTGATAATCCTGAATCGCTTTAAACAATCCAATCATGCCCTCCTGAATCAAATCATCCGTATCGCCCCCGATCAGATACAGCGCATTTGCCCGTTTCCTGACCAGGGGTTTATATTTATCCAAAATATAATCCATGATTCCCGCTTCCTGGTTCCGAAGCCTTACAATCAATTCCTCATCAGAGCAGCCTGCATAATCCGCCATTCCTACCTCCCTGTTTCTGTACCACACTCCCGGAACTCTTTTGCTTCCGGCTTTCCTTCTGATTTTCTGCGCAATTTACACTCCTCGCTGCCGCAGTATTTCATAAGCCAGCACGCCTGCCGCCACCGAGGCATTTAAAGAATCAATATCGCCTTTCATCGGTATGGAAGCAATAAAATCACAATTTTCCTTTACCAGTTTGGAAACGCCTTCGCCCTCGCTCCCTATCACCAGTCCGATTGGTCCTTTCAAATCCAAGTCATACATTCTAGTTCCGCCCATATCGCCGCAGACAAACCAGATTCCTTCTTTTTTCAGCTCCTTAATCGTGCTGGTCAGATTCGTCACCTTTGCCACCGGAGTATAATTTACCGCTCCTGCAGATGCCTTTGCCGCAGTTGCTGTCAGCCCTGCTGCCCTGCGTTTTGGAATAATTACGCCATGAGCCCCCGCCAGATTAGCCGTCCGGATAACAGCCCCTAAATTATGGGGGTCCTCAATATTATCCAGCAGCAGAAGAAAGGGCGGCTCCCCTTTCTCCTTTGCCCTCTGCAAAATCTCCTCTACGGAAACATACCCATATGCCGCTGCAGCCGCGATTACCCCCTGATGTTTCTTTGTGGCGGAAAGCTGATCCAGCCGTTCTTTTGTAACAAAATTCACAATCGTATCCTGCTTTTTTGCTTCCCGCAAAATCGTCTGAACCGGGCCGTCTTTGCAGCCCTCCTGCACAAACAGCTTATCAATTGTCTTTCCCGATCGGAATGCTTCCAGAACGGCATTTCTTCCTTCTATTTTTAATTCTTCCAATTCCATATCTGATATCCTTTCGTAATGGTTCATACACTTCACAACTATATGTTTTCTCCCAGTTCTTCCAGCCCTTCTTTGACCAGAAACAGAATCCTCTCAAACTGCTCTGTCAGATACAGATAGCCTACCAGCGCTTCTAATCCTGTAGCCTTGCGATAGTCCGCCACCGTAGCGTTTTTGGCCATGGTAGGGGAATGCGCATTTCTGCCGCGCCGGTAAACGCTGTTCTCCTCCTCCGTCAGATACGGCAGCAGTTTTTCAGCCAGCATTGCCTGCGTATGGGCTTTTACAATGTGGCTTGTCCTGCAGTGCAGTTTATTGGCTCTGGTGTTTCCACGTCCCACAACAATTGTGCGGATAATCAGATCAAAAACGCCGTCTCCAATATACGCAAGGGCAAGAGGTGAATACGTACGGATATCCACCTCTTTTAAATTGAATTGTTCTTTTATATACGAATTTATACTCTTTTCCATTGTACGCCTTCTCTGGTATCCTTTAAAATAATGCCTTTCTCTAAAAGTATATCACGGATTTCATCCGCACGGGCAAAATTTTTCTCTTTTCTGGCTGCCTGACGCTCTGCAATCAGCTGTTCGATTTCTGCCTCCAGAATTTCTTCCTCTTTGTCAATGATAATTCCAAGCACATCACATAATGTCTGCAGATTTTTATATAATTTCTGCAAAAATGCCTTCGTATTGTCAGACGATACATTCGTATTGATAAATTTTACCAATTCAAAAACAGCAGAGATTCCATCTGCCGTATTGAAATCATCATCCATGGCAGTATCAAATTTTTCTGCAAACGTTTTGCTCTCTTCCAACAGCTCTGCTTCTTGTTCCGTCACTTCTCCTTCTGGCGCAGTCTTCTGTAAATGCCGCATATGTTCCGCCGCAGTTACAATCCGCTCCAGGCCGTTTTTTGCAGCTTCCATCAAGTCCTCGCTGAAATTCAGCGGGCTTCTGTAATGGGCGCTTAACATAAAAAACCGAAGTACCTGCAGATCGTATTTCTCACTGATGTCCCGCACGGTAAAGAAATTCCCCAGGGATTTTGACATCTTTTTATTATCCACATTTAAAAATGCATTGTGCATCCAGTATTTGGAAAACTCCACGCCATTTGCGGCTTCACTCTGGGCAATCTCATTTTCATGATGCGGAAAAATCAAATCCTCTCCGCCGGCATGAATATCAATTTCATTTCCCAGATATTTTTTTGCCATCTCCGAACACTCAATATGCCAGCCAGGACGTCCGTCGCACCAGGGAGATTCCCAGTAAGGCTCCCCTTCTTTTTTGGGCTTCCAAAGTACAAAGTCCAGCGCATCCTCTTTTAACTCTCCGGTAACTTTAATATCTCTGTGCCCCGCCTGCAAATCGTCAATATTTTTATGGGAAAGCTTGCCGTAATCTTTAAACTTCCGGGTTCTGTAATATACCGTTCCATCTGCTGCAGCATAGGCATAGCCTTTTTCAATCAGGGTGGAAATCAGCTCTATCATACCGCCGATCTCCTGGGTTGCCAGAGGATGTGTCGTCGCCGGACGAACATTCATACCCGCCATATCCCGCTTGCATTCTTTGATAAAACGCTGTGCCACCTCTTCCGCCGGAATGCCTTCTTCCATTGCCTTTTTGATAATTTTATCATCCACATCCGTAAAATTGGATACAAAATTCACCTCGTATCCTTTGTACTCCATATATCTCCGCACAGTATCAAATACAATCATTGGCCTTGCGTTGCCGATATGAATATAATTATATACGGTCGGCCCGCAGACATACATTTTTACCTTGCCTTCCTCTAATGGGATAAAATCTTCTTTTTTTCTGGTTAACGTATTATAAATCTTCATACTCTCTTTGTATCCTTTCCATTTTATTGCCGGTTGGCATAGTGGTATCCCCGGAGGGGAGGTCCTTTTTCAATTCTTTCAACTGTTTTTCCAGATCGATCACTTTGTTGCAGAGAGCCGTATTTTCACGCTGCAGCATCATAATATCTTCTTTTACCGGATCTGGCAGATGAATATGATCCATATCGCTTCTGGGAACCTTCTGGTTATCCCGTTTGACAATTCTGCCCGGCACTCCCACAACGGTACAGTTGGAAGGAACCTCCTCAAGCACTACGCTTCCGGCTCCGATTTTGGAATTTTCCCCTATGGTAAAAGAGCCGAGAATCTTGGCGCCTGCGCTTACCATAACATTGTCGCAAAGGGTCGGATGGCGCTTTCCCGTTTCTTTTCCGGTTCCGCCCAAAGTCACTCCCTGGTACAATGTAACATTATCTCCGATAATTGTTGTCTCTCCTATAATCACGCCGCTTCCGTGATCGATAAAAAAGCCTTTGCCGATAATCGCCCCAGGATGTATCTCAATCCCGGTTTTTCTGGCTGCTCTCTGAGAAATAAACCTCGCCAGGAAAAAATGTCCTTTCTGATAGAGTTTATGCGCCCTGCGGTAACTTAGCATAACGCGGAAGGTGGGATATAAAATTACTTCCAGCGGCGATTTGATCGCCGGATCTCTCTCCTGTACTACCTGAATTTCTTCTCTGATAAATCTGAATAATTCCATCTCTCCACTTCTTTCTCATTTCTGAACAGAACATACCACGATGCTTTCGCATCTCACAGCGGCACAGCCCTTCTTAAAAAATAGAAAAAACTCCGTCTCCCATTAAGAGACGAAGTTATCCGCGGTTCCACTCTTATTAGAAGCTGTGTTACAGCGTACTCCAACGGCTGTATTCCGCCGGGTACAATCAAGCTGTAAACCATACTGCTGCTTCCACTTGATATGCGTAACGTGCATAACCCGTATCCGGCTACTGTATGTTCACCAGATCAGCTCCCGGACGCACTTCAAAAATCATGTGTAAAACTGCTCCCAGCCAATGACAGTCTCTCTCTTGACAACAGAGGATTTTTTACTTTTTCCGTTCTATGCCTTTTGATCCATTCACTTTTTTCTAGTGTATGCAGGGAAATGAAATTTGTCAACCCCTTTTTTCATTCCTTCTCTATTACGCATAACCGTTCAGCCTGCAGCTTCACTGTTACAGAATCTACCACATTCCAATTTCGCCTGTGGCAAAGAAGCGGAATAATTCAACTATCAGCGCGGCAAATACAAAAACCGTCTGACCTGTTACTCTCTTCCCCCTCTGCTGACAGGAAACGACACCGTAACCACAAACAGATCCGCAATCATTTCCAGTTTAAACGTTCCTCCGCAAGCTTCCGTAAAACTTTTTGCAATCGAAAGTCCCAGCCCGCTGCCGCCGTCCGTACGGCTCTGATCTCCTCTGGTAAAGCGTTCCGCAAAATTAATCTCCGGATCTAACTCCTGGCAGGATGTATTTTTCACACTCGCAGCCACAAACACCCCGTCATTTTTTAACGTCACATACACTCTGGAGCCTTCTAAGGAATACTTTATAGCGTTCCCGATCAGGTTCTGGAATACCCGGTACATCCGGCTTCCATCCGCGACAACCAGCACAGGTTCCTTTGGTATCTCTGTTTTTACGGTTACAGGACTGCCAGTAATCTCTTCCTCCATATCCGCCAGCGTCTGCTCTAAAAGTTTTCCAAAATCCAGCTCCTTTAATTCCACGGCAAGCTGTCCAGAAGCCGCTTTGCTGATCGAAAATACATCCTGCACCATAGTTTTCAGCCGCTGGGATTTTTCATCCAGAATCCGGATATAATCTTTCACATTCTCCGGCAGATGCTCTTCCTGCATCAGCAGCTGGATATAACTGATAATCGAGGTCAGGGGGGTCTTGATATCGTGAGACACATTTGCTACAAGCTCCACCTTCATCCGCTCGCTCTGCGTTCTCTCTTCCACAGCGTCCTCCATTCCCTTCCGAATGTCCTCCAGTTCCAGCGCCATATGGCGCAAATCGGAATCTTCTGCTGTAAAATCCACCGTCTCTGTATAATTTCCTTCACGGATTCCGGTAATTTTATCTGCCAGCTTTTCCAAATCCTCCGCAAACTGGCGGTTTTTCTTCTGAAATACATATTCTGCCGCAAGCAGCGCCGCCATAATTGCAATCCCTATCAGCGCCAGCCATATCTGGCGCATACCGCCCAGCCAGAAACAGACAAAGCAGATCAGAACTGCCAGTGCCGCAAAGCTTAATGCAAAAATAATACGAAACCGTTTCACAACCCGCACCGAAAGCCTTTGATGAAAGCTGCTGCTGTTTAACACGGCAATATATTTCCCCGTCAGGCTGTGCCGGTATCCTCCGGGATTTTGGTGTAAATCCATAAAAAACAGATAGAACAGCCAGAAGATAACCAAAACCTGTACGATACTGCCAGACTGACAGCCAAATAAAACATAGAATTGATTCATCACATTATCATAGAAGCCAGTTCCTGCTTCAACCTCCTGCGCAATGGCAATATCCCCTGTCCAGCTGCCATAATACATGTCTGTTTCCTCCGCAAGTGTGTCCCAGGAATCCGATTCTACCGCCCCCTGCACATTTTGGCCAATCCAGCCTCCAAAACACATCCAGACCGGCAATAACAGGCATAGCAGCAGTTTACACTCAAACCATATCTTTCCCAGGCGTGCCGCAATCCATCCCATCACAGCCTGTTTTCCCTTTCTGCAAAACAGATATAACAGGAACAGTAACAGCCCTGCTGCCATCAGGATACATGAACGCCGAAATTTCTGATGCCGCTCAATAAACAGCTGCTTCGTATCATACAATTCCCCACCGGACTGATAGTAACTGCTGCCATAGTAAATCGCAGGTTCTTTTACAGCCATAACAACAATATCCAGTTTTTTCCAGTCCGGTTTTCCTGTCAGATTCTTATATCCCGGTACGTACCAGTCTTCCTTCTTTCTGTAAATTCCATCTCCATAAATGTCCAGTTCCGCCCCGTCTTTTTGAATTTCGACCTTTTCACCGTCAAAATGCAGATAAAAATTATATCCATCCGGCATCTGCAGCCTGTCCTTCTTCCAGGTCACAGAGTCCATATTGGTGTAAAGGACAGATTGCCGGTCGTTTTGAACCGAAGCGATACAATACAGCAGATTTTTATCATCCTGAATATACGCATGGTATCTGTCGGCAAAGCTTTTTTCCGATGAGCGCTTTTCCACGTTCTCTTTTTCAGATTCTTTTCCGGAAGCGTCACCTGATTTACTCGCCGTGTTTTCTTCTGGCTCCTGCTCTTCCAGACAGGCAGTCTCATATTCATATCCATATTCATTCCAATACTCATAGCTGTCCCAATATCCACCGCCCCAGTATCCATTGTTATAAGACGCGTCGCCCGTTCCCATGGCCAGGAACTCCCACAGCTTTCCTGAGATAAACTCCCGAAAGGCTTTGCTGTCCTGAAACTCACCGTTCCCTGCAAATGCAAAAGCTTCAGACAGGTTATCGGTTCCGGAATACCTGCAGCAGTACCAGAAATCCATCCCTCCGGTAATCAGCAGACTGATGCCCAGTACAAATGCAAGAAATCCAACACTATTTTTCCATTTTTTCCATTTTGTAGCCAATTCCCCACACCACCTTTAAATATTCTGGCTCTTTCGGATTGAGTTCTATCTTTTCACGAATGCGGCGGATATGGACCATTACAGTTTTTTCCGATGCAAAACCCCTTTCTTCCCAGATTCTTTCGTAGATTTCTTCCGCCGGAAACACGCGGCCGGGGTTGCGCATCAAAAGCTCCACAATCCTCGTCTCTGTTGCCGTCAGGCGCACTGCCTCTCCATCAGCATAGAGCGTATGTTCATCCACATGATAGCACAGCCGTCCATTGGCAATTCTGTCATTCTGTGCGCTGTTGATATCACCAAGATTTGTATAGCGCCTCAGATGGCTTCTGACTCTTGCGGAAAGCTCGCCGGGATTATAGGGTTTGGTCACATAATCATCGGCTCCCATGGAAAGGCCTAAGATTTTGTCCGTATCTTCGCTTTTGGCGCTTAGGACAATAATCGGAATATTCTGTTTTTCCCGTATCCGCAAAACAGTGGACAGTCCGTCTAACCTTGGCATCATAACATCCATGATCACCAGATGCACCTTGTTCTGCATCAGCAGGTCTAACGCCTGTATCCCATCGTATGCTTTTAAAATCCGGTATCCTTCCTTTTCCAGCATAATTGCAATTGCCCGCACAATTTCACGATCATCATCCACTACTAAAATACATTCGTTCATGATACTCCTCCTTTGAGCTGCTGTAATCTTACCTGAGATTTTTTACAAATAAACCGGGGAAAATCTTAACAGTTTCTTACAAAATGCTAGAGCGTGTTTGAAAATTGCTTTCTGGAAGATGTGCGTCACAATTTGTGGGAGATTTGTGCCAAATGAGAAAGGCGTAGCGGGCTACGTTGACCGAATTTGGCGCAAATATCACGCAAAGTGGGGCGTGCAGATGGCGGGAATGAATTTTCAAACACGCTCTAGTCCGCCTGTATCCTTCCCACTGCCGGGCGGAGCAGAAGGCTTTCACCCGTTCAGACGTGTGCCCGCAAGACACACATAAAACAGGGGTATATTCTTCCGAATACACCCCCGCTGGCATTCATTCTACCATACAATATTCTGTTTTACTTCTTCCTCAAGACTGTCGGCTACTGCTTTTGCCAAATCCATCTGTGCCTTATGGATAATGACGATGCATACCTCCTTGGCGCCGTTGTACCGCTTCCGCTTGATCAGGGGCACTTTTTCCCACCGCTCCGCATAGGATACCCCGGCCTTTACCAGTGCGTACATGAGTTTCTCTTTCGCCTTCACATTCGTTACGCTGCATAAGTCTACATCTGTGGCTGTACTCATTTTATCATCTCCATAGGGCATTATACCCCTTTTCCCGGAAAAAGACAAACGATTATTTATGACGATGCATAGAAAATTCGTACTGACTGTACTCAGCCAGCGTATCTAACACTCCTCTGTCGTCTGATTTGCCGATCTGTTTGTCACGTTCCCGCTTATATGCATTTGCCAGCTGGATATTACCAGGACCGGATACGCAGCCTCCCTCGCAGGCCATTCCTTCGATAAAGTCTTCCGGCAGTTTTCCAACCTTTAACAGCATCAGGGCCTTGCGGCATTCCGCTGCGCCATTGCACTGCCGTACATTGGCGCCAATATGTACTCCCTGCTCCATAAACGCATGTTTTACCGCCTTGGTTACGCCGCCAGAATTGGAATATCCTTTTGCATGTACGCTTCCGTTCTGGCTTTCTTCCAATGCGCAGGGCTCTAACTTAATGCCCTTTGCCCGGAGCATTGCCTGAAACTCTTCAAACGTAAGCACCAGGTCTGCATTTTCTCCCGGATTCTCCTGATCCTGTCCGGCTTCACTCTTCTTGGCAATACACGGTCCGATAAAGATGCAGACAGCATCCTTGTCCATTGCCCTTACAAGCCTTGCCGTTGCAGCCATCGGTGATACCGTAGTTGAAATATGATCTGCAAGCTGCGGGAAATGACGGCGAATCAGATGTACGAAAGCCGGACAACAGGAAGTCGTCATCTTCTTGCCCTCGTTATAAGCTTCCGCCCATTCTTTTGCTTCGGAATCGGACACAAAGTCAGCGCCAATGGCAACATCCACCATATCCTTAAATCCCATTTTCTTAGCGCCGACACGGATAGATTCCATCGTGATATCCACACCGAACTGGCCTTCTGCAGCAGGCGCCACCAGCGCATATACCGGTCTGTCTCCCTTTAAGTAATCAATTACTTCAAGCATACGGGAGCTGTCAGAAATTGCGCCAAACGGACATTTACTGATACAGGAGCCGCAGCGGATACATTTCTCGTCATCAATAGAAACTCTTCCGTCTTCTCCTACCTGGATCGCGTCTACCGGACATGCACGGCGGCAGGGACGCATAATATCCACAATCGCGTTATACGGACATGCTTCATAGCACTGCCCACATTCTTTACACTTATCCGGATCGATATATGCCTTGTCCCTGGTCATAGAGATCGCTCCAAACTTACATGCCTGCATACATCTCTTGCCCATACATTTCTGGCAGTTGTCAGTCACGGTAAAACGGGTAATCGGACAGTTCTCACAGGCTGCCGGAATAATCTTCACCGTATTGTGGCATGGCCCGCCGTTTAACGGGTCAATATTCTTTGCAAGCATAATTCTTTCCCGGACAACTTCACGCTCCTTATAAACACAGCACCGGAAGCTCGGTTTATTCCCAGGTAAAATCTCATAAGGAAGTGTCGCCTCAATCTCATCTAAGGTACCATTAAACGCAGCTTTGGCAACCTGGTAAAGCACCTCGCTTTTTACCTCCATAATGGTATCATTCTCGTGTAACATAATCGCTCTCCTTTCTGTGTACAAAGAAAAAGCATAAATCTGCTTCTTCCAAAAGATATATGTATTCTATCACAATTCCTCTTCAGAAACAACTGTTTCAAACTGGTATCGAAAAATCCGATACCCTCCCTGTATTCCCTCCTCCTCAAATCCACAGTTTGCCGCCACCCGCAGGGACGCGCAGTTTTCATCCTGTATCCGAAGGATTACACCGTTTAAAAACGGCCAATCATACAGCCAGTCCAGAAAACCTGCAAGCGCTTCCGCCATATAACCTCTGCCTCTGTATGCTTCTGCCATTGCATATCCTGCCTCTACATATCCTTCCTCATCTGGAAGATATTTACAGCCAATCAGGCCCGCTCCACGTCCAGTTTCCCGTTCTGCAATCAGCCAATATGTAATCCAGGGATGTGCATCTTCCGGCAAAAGACGCATTTTCTTTATTTTATCTGCTACAGCCAGCATAATTACATCCGAAAGCACTGACTGCTCCAAAAAACATTGTGTTCCGCCCCGCATCTGTTCCAGCTTGTCCAACGGCAGCGGATTCAATATAAGACGCTCTGTTTCAATTTGGTATTTTTTCTCGCTTATCATTTTAAATATTCTATCCTTGTTCTATATTGTCACAATGAAACCCAATACCCAATGTCAGTAAACGGAATATTCCTTCATTTACAGCCCGGTCTCTCCCTGACGGACGCTTCGCCACTCCCTTCGTAATCCTACAATAAAACTCTTAAGCCATTGACACTTACCCGCACAATCAATCCAGCAAGCACCTGTCACCGACATCAAACTAATACTTAAAACTGACATATAAGAGTTAAAACGGGAACGCCCTTCCAAAGCATTCCCGTCCTTTTATAACCTGCTATTTTATATCCGCAGTTTACTTACCGGCTCTCTTTACAAAATCAGCCAGCCCGTTTTCATTCTCCGGTACTTCCACTTTTCCCTGGATCAGCGGAAGCGCGTACGCTACAAATTCCTCGCTGACATCCGTGCCGTCTTTGATAATCCAGTCTGTCGGCACGGTTTTTTCCTCATTACAGATCAGATTTACATCCTGCAGCGTACATTCCATCTCATAAACGCCGCCTTCTTTTCTGACAAACGCCGCCATTTTCCCAGTCTCTCCGTTCACAGCTGCATTTACGCCAAATGCGCCTGCACTGGCTGCTTCTGTCTGATCGGTCTTTGACATCATCGTTGCAGAGCAGCGCTGGCATACATTCAGTTCTACCGATCTTGCTTTAATCTTCAGGCGATCCTGGATCAGCCGCTCTAAATATTTTCCGCAGCCTGTCAGCATCTTGTGTCCAAAGCTGTCAACGCCTGCTTTTGAATCATATTCACAGATAAATACGCCGTCCTTGTCCTTAATTCCTTCCGATACGCAGACCAGCAGGTTCGGGCAGACCTCCAGCGCTTTTTCCACCTGCGCTACAAATGTTTCCACATCAAATGCTGCTTCCGGCAGATAAATCAGATAGGGATTGCCGTTTTCTGTCTCCCTTGCCAGACGGCTTGCCGCAGTCAGCCAGCCTGCATGACGTCCCATAATCTCTACAATTGTAACAGATTTTGCATTATATACGCTGAGATCGTAGGCAATTTCTTTTACTGTATAAGCGACATAGCGCGCCGCGCTTCCAAATCCTGGCGTATGGTCTGTCAATACCAGATCATTATCTACTGTTTTCGGGATTCCGATAAAGCGGATGCTGGTGTCTGTTCCTGCTGCATAGCGGGAAAGTTTGCTCACGGTATCCATAGAGTCATTCCCACCGATATAGCAGAAATATCCTATGCTCATTTCTTCAAGCTTCTTTAGGATTTCATCATAAACCGGATCTGACAAATCCTCCGGAAGTTTATAACGGCAGGAGCCTAAAAATGCACCCGGCGTATACAAAAGCTTCTCTACCGAGCCGTTGTCTTTCATTTCCTGGAAATCCAGATAGTCTCCGCGAAGAAATCCCTCAATACCATTTACCATACCGTAAACTTTATCAATTTCTTCTTTACGGAACCCTTCCTGTACCGCGCCGTACAGACTGCAGTTAATAACGGCTGTCGGGCCGCCTGACTGCCCTAAAATCAGATTTTTTTTCATTGTGCTTCTCCTTTTATTGTTTTTACAAAATTTTACCAGAATTTTGCTATTTGTCAAATATTCTCAGGAAGATTTTTATTTTTCCTCCGCAAATCTGCCGTGCAGGTCAAATGCGTGATTCATCGGGCCGCAGCCTCTGCCAAGATCGAGCATTGCCAGAATCGCCCCGGAAATATAATCTTTGGCTTTCTGCACAGATTCTGCCAGGTCAAATCCCTTTGCCAGATTCGCTGCTATTGCACTCGATAACGTACAGCCTGTTCCATGAGTATTGGGATTGCCAATCCGTTTTCCCTCATACCAAATGGATTCTCCCTCTGTATATAAAAGATCATTGGCATTTCTGGCATTGTGCCCGCCTTTCAGCAGCACGGCGCAGCCATACGTTTTTCCAATCCGTTCCGCTGCCGCCAGCATGTCCTCTTTTCCCCGGATGATTTGTCCGGATAATACTTCTGCTTCGGGAATATTGGGCGTAACCAGCGTACAGAGGGGCAAGAGCTCCGAAACCAACGCAGATACCCCGTCGCCTTGTATCAATTTTGAGCCGCTCGTAGCCGCCAGAACGGGATCTAGCACAATCTGTTTTGCTCTGTAAAATTTAAGCCGTTCTGCTGTCACCCGGATCAGTTCCCCGGAAGACAGCATTCCGATTTTTACCGCGTCAGGATAAATATCTTCAAATACCGCGTCGATCTGTTTTTTTAAAAACTCCGGTTCAACCTCTAAAATTCCCCGGATGCCAGTCGTATTCTGCGCTGTCAGCGCAGTGACTGCGCTCATGGCATAAACGCCGTTCATTGTCATTGTTTTCATATCGGCCTGTATGCCAGCGCCTCCGGAAGAATCGCTGCCCGCAATTGTTAATGCCGTCCTCATCTTTCTTACTCCTCGTATCATATTCTGTTCTGTGCTTCCAGCCAGCAAGGCTTATAAGCGCTTTATCCGGCTGCAAGAGTTCCATCTTCTTTTGCTGTTATCTTTCTTGAAAGGTTCTTCAAAAGCCTGCATTCTTCTTCAATCTGTTCAGCGGCAAAAACAGCGGAAACCAATGCCACGCCGTCCACGCCGGAACCGGACAGCTGCAATATATTGTTTTTATCAATTCCGCCAATTGCCACGACAGGTATCTGTACGGCCTGACAGATTTCTGTTAACGTCTGATGGCTGAGTGCGCAGGCATTTGTCTTTGTTGCGGTAGAAAATACAGCCCCGGCGCCAAGATAATCTGCTCCGGCAGCTTCCGCCGCAAGCGCCTGCTCCACAGTCCGTGCGGATACGCCAATTATCATATTCTCCCCCACAAGCGCACGGACATCCCTGACATTCATATCATTCTGCCCTACATGGACTCCATCTGCACTGCATTTTATAGCTATATTCACATTGTCATTGATAATGAAAGGAGTCTGATATTCCTGGCAGAGCTTTTTCATTGCAATGGCTTCCGCCAGAAACTCCTCCTCCGCCGCTCCCTTTTCCCGGAGCTGGATACAGGTAACTCCACCTCTCAGTGCAGATTCCACCTGCTCCAGCAATGTCTGGTTTCCCGTCCACCTTCTGTCCGTGACTGCATAGAGAAGCATCGCGTCCCTGCAGGAGTTTTTCCTGTTGTCAGATTGTTTCGTCTTCATTTGATCATCTCCTGGTTATTATTCTGTTTTGAAAAACTGGTTGATATTTTACGGTCGGATCATAAACGGCTTTGTAATACTGCAAATGTGAAACGGAAGCCGCCTGATTGGGCAACTTCCGTTCCATACTGTCCGTATTCCAGATATCCCTACGTTGGCATTATCCAAATCAGGTCACCGGTCAAAGGCCACACCTTCCTCTCAGCCTGTATCGCAGGCTCCCGTTTTTATTTTTTCATTATACGCAATCTTATTTCACATGGCAAGCGTTAGTTCTAATACAATACAATTATGCAATTTTATTTTGAAAAAGTATTATTATTTTTCATTATCGGCCGATAGTATATATACAGATTTACAGGCGGACAGCTGATGCATCGTTTTTTATCCAACCAGCGCAACACCGGTAAATCACAGAAACCAACTCACTACGTATTATCAGAAAGGAGGCCATTATCATGACAATATATGATTCTATAAACAATGCAAATTTAACAGCAAGAGGTATGGTTATCCTATTCTTTTTATTCCGATAGGACAGATCTGTCTGTTTTCATAAGATACAGGATTTCCAGCGTCTTTTTTACATTCAGGCGCTTTTTTTGCGCCCAAAATCATACCCTCACGGGATACCTTGATGCCGTTCGGCGGATTTAATGAAATCCCTCACGGGATACCTTGATGCCGTTCGGCGGATTTAATGAAAGGACTGAATTTCTATATGAAAACATTAAATGGAGCATATGCTTCTGCTCAGATATTTACAACGCACCCATCTTCTACTGCAATTGACGATTACGCTCTGGATCAGCTGCAGATGATCTGTGATCTGGAAGCTTCTAAGGGAAGCCGTATCCGCGTTATGCCGGATGTGCATCCCGGAAAGGTCGGAACCATTGGCCTGACCATGACCATTGGTGATAAAATTATGCCAAACCTGATTGGTATTGACATTGGCTGCGGCATGACACTGGCACGTCTGAAAGAAAAGCACATCGAATATCAGAAACTGGATACAGTCATCCGAAACAAAATTCCTTCCGGCTCTCAAATCAGAACTCAGGCACATCGTTTTGCAGATAAATTCAATTTTGCGGAGCTTCTATGTGCAGAACACATCCAATTGGAAAAAACCATTTTAAGCCTGGGAAGTCTGGGAGGCGGCAATCATTTTCTGGAAGTAGATAAAGAGGAAGATGGGCATCTTTCGATTGTCATTCACTCCGGCAGCCGCCGTCTTGGAAAAGATGTGACCGAATATTATCTGAAAAAAGGACAGAACTACTTAAAAAGCAGGCATATCAAGCTCCCTTATGAACTAACCTGGCTGGAAGGGGAACTGATGCAGGAATATCTTCACGATCTGCAGATCGTCCAGCGTTACGCTTCCCTCAACCGGGAAATTATTCTGGATGAACTCAAAAAAGGGATGAAATGGAAATTCTCTGACTCTTATGAGTGTATCCACAACTATATAGATACCAGTGAAGAAACGATTCAGACGTTCCATGCACCAATACTCAGAAAAGGCGCTATTTCTGCAAAAACAGGGGAAAAAGTTATCATCCCCATCAACATGCGCGACGGCATCCTGCTTGGCTGTGGACTTGGGAACACCGACTGGAACTGTTCAGCGCCCCATGGTTCCGGCAGAATTTTAAAACGGGAAGCTGTAAAAGAACGTTTTACAGTGTCAGCGTTTCATAAAGAGATGAAAGGCATCTATTCCAGTTGTATTAACAAAGATACTCTGGATGAGGCGCCTTTTGCCTACAGACCAATGGAAGACATTACCGCAGTGATCGGAGATACGGTAACCATCGAAAAAATACTCAGACCAGTTTATAACTTTAAGGCCGGAAATTATTAAAACAATCTACATTACATAGCTACGACATTCCCGGAGCCAGTACAGCATTGTATAATGTGGAATAAAATTTCAAACACAAAAATCGGAGGATAACATTATGAGCAAATACAGAGAAACCCCATGTAAATATTACATAAGTTTCGGCGACTGCTCGAAAGGCAGAAAAGCAGAACACAAAGGCTATTGCCAGCACTGTGATAAATACTCCCCAAGAGCCAGAGTCCAATATATTAACAAAAAGAAACTGTATAACGAAAAACAACGGAGCATTTACTCCGCATAATCATTTACATAAAAAGAAAATATCGCCCGCAATGCATCCGTCAGCTCAGAACTGGTAAATATGCCTGCTCTGAGCTGACGGTCAAATTATATCCATACACAATTACTCTTGAGATGCTAGAGCGTCCAATACACTCAATCCTTCATTTCTGCTTATAATGATACCTCCGTCTGTTTATTGATTATTCTTTCAAACACATACTCCTGATCGGAAGAGATATCTTTCCGGAACACATATCCCAATCTGTCAAACATCCGAATCTCCTCCGGATACTCAATCTGATTCTCTGCCATCCAGCGGACCATTTCTCCTCTGGCCATCTTGGCATACGTACCCTTCGTCACCAGTTTCCCTTTGGACTTTTCACAGAATTTTATGGTAATATACGTATCTTCCAAAGACAAGTGCTGCTCGATACATTTTGCGTATTCCTTTGAAGCCAGATTGATTATAATGCCGCTGTCATCTTTTACCGCATGATACAGCCTGCCGCCCCATAACTCATACAAATCCTTTTTACCGGCAAGCGACGCCTTCGCCTGCATTTCCAGGCGGTAGGGCGCCACTCCATCCATCGGTTTTAATACGCCGTAAAAAGCCGAAAGAATCCGCAAATGCTTCTGCACATACGCAAACTGCCCTGTCTCAAATACAGCCGGCGCCATATACTGATACGCGATGCCCTCATAAGAAAGGATTGCCGGGGAAAGCCTTTGACGCAGCTCCATATGTTTCAATCGTTCTACATTCTGATCTGTAATTTTATCATTACAGTTCCACAATTTCTGCAGTTCTTCCCTTGACTGCTGTTTCATCCATTTTAGAATTTCCTCCGCCTGGCCGATATACTCCGGAAGACCGGAAGGCGGGAGAGATTCCGGCTCTTCCTTCATCTTTTTTGCCGGTGATAAAATAATCCGCATCGTTTTTACTCGCCGGCTTCCCTTAAAAGCTTCAGCATATTCTCCGGATCTTCTGCAGCTTTAACCTTATCGTTTGCACGGATAATGATTCCGTCTTCATCAATTAAATAAGTTGTCCGGACAACGCCCATGGACACTTTGCCGTAGTTCTTTTTTTCCTTCCACACATCATATGCCTCAATCACCTTCCGCTCCGGATCTGCCAGGAGTGTAAATGCCAGATTTTGTTTTTCCTCAAACTTCTTATGGGAAGCGACGGTATCTTTGCTCACGCCAAGGACGACTGCGCCCTGTTCCAGAAACTGAGGATATCGATCTGAAAACCCGCATGCCTGTTTGGTACAGCCGGATGTATTGTCCCTTGGATAAAAATAGAGAATCACTTTTTTCCCTTTATAATCTGATAACTTGTGCATTGTTCCGTTTTGATCCGGCAGTTCAAAATCCGGCGCTTTTATTCCTGTTTCTAACATGTTTTCCCTCCTGTTTCGTATCATATACTCTTGAAATCCCCCTGCACCTGCCTTTGCGGCTGATGTTTCTTCTGCCGCAAAGGAGCATGGATTACGGGGTGTCTAAAAGGTATCGCTTCTCTTCGTTTAAAACAATCTCTCCTGTCCTGCCCCCATACTTCAGCCCTTTTTCAACAGCAGCCGTTAATGCCGCACCGCTTCTCGCATACCCCATAGTGCGGATTGTTTCCCTGAAAAGCTCCTCTTTGCGCAAAGCTCCTTTTTGCTTTAAAGTCACACAAACAGCATTTTTAAGCTCCTGCCGGCATATCTCATCCGGCAGTCTCTTATCCTCCGGGTTCTGCTCCCTGCGATAGCAACGATAGGCCTCCGGAAGCTGATCCTGCTTCCAGACAAATTTCACACCTGCCTGCGTACTCGTCTTAGAAACTGTTTTCTTAAACGCCTTATCCGCAGCCTCTAATGTCTGCGCACTGGAACGTCCGATTCCAAAAGAACGGAGCAGCTTTTTTACTAACCGCTCATAACTGATCGGCGCTTCCACGTCAATAATCTGCTGCATCTTCGCCGCAAGCGCATCCACAGCATCTGGCTGAACAAACTCCGCCGTAGGCAGCGGGGTAAGCTCCAAACTGGCCGAACGGTATTCTTCTATCCGATATCCTGGTTCTTCCGGATTCATAATATCAGGTTCGCCAAGCAATTCCACTGCTTTGGAAGCAATTTTCTGCTCTAAATCGGGAAACATCGCATTTTGAGGACTAAATCTGTCTGCATGATTTTGCAAACCCGCCTGCCGCCTGGCCACCTCAACATCCACGCCTGCTGAACTCCTCTTCGGCACTTTTCTGTCTTTACCTGCAGCCAGCAGTTCCGCTGCCACACCATTTGCACCTGCTGTATGCTTCTCCGGCACTTCACCATCTGCGCCTGTTGCACGCTTTTCTGGTATCTCACTGCCCCCGCCTGCAGATGGCTTCTCCGGTGCTGCACCATCCGCGCCCGCTGCGCTCTTCTCCGGCACTTCGCTGTCCTTACCTGCAGCCGCTGCACCCGCATGAGCCTTCTGTTGCTTTTCAAACGCTGCCGTCCTCTGCTCTTCCAGAATCTGTACCAGTTTTTCCTGCTCCTTCTCCCGGTTATCCCACCAGTCCATCGTCCAAATGCGGTGCAGTCTCCAGCCAAGCCCCTGCAATACGCTGATCTGGGCAATTTCCCGATCCTTGGTATTCACAGACTGTCGATAGGATTCGCCATCCAGCATAATTCCAAGCAGATACTCTTCCTCCTTGTACGGGTTGACGACCGCAATATCAATCTTGAACTTTGAATGCCCGACTGCTTTTTGATACTGGAATCCGGCATCTGAAATCTGCTGGCAGATATGCTCCAAAATCCCCTGATCCTTCTGTACTCTGGTCTCCGTATACTCTCCCTGCAGCCTGCCCTTTTCGGCAAATTCTAGGAAATTCTTAAGGGATTCCACGCCTTTTGACTTTGTGCGCTTCAGATCAATCATATCCGCTGTCATTGCCGTAAAAACAACCATTTCCATTCTGGCGCGGGACACGGCTACATTCAGCCGCTTCCAGCCCCCTTCTTTATTCAGAGGCCCGAAATTCAGCGACAGTTTTCCTTCCGCGTCTGGGCCAAAAGCAATGGAAAATAAGATCACATCCCTCTCGTCTCCCTGCACGTTTTCCAGATTTTTCACAAACATTGTCTCTTCGCCGATATTCGCCCAGCTGTCAAATTGGGGATTGTTCCGATATTCTTCCTGCAGCAGGTCTTCAATCAGCGTCTGCTGGCTGATATTAAACGTCACAACGCCAATGGTCTTGCGCGTCAATTCCGGATCTTCGTACCTCCGCTTGATTTCCGCTACAATAGCTTTTGCTTCTTCCTCATTAACACGGCCCTTTCCCCGATCAAAAAAGCCTTCTGTTTTTATCAGGCTGACACGCTTTTCCCTGTCATTGACCGATGGAAATGTCAGCATGGAATTCTCATAAAATTCCTGATTACTGAACGCGATCAGACTTTCATGCCTGCTTCGGTAATGCCATTGCAAATGTGCCTGGGGCATTCCAAGCGCCAGACAGTCATCCAGAATACTGTCCAGATCTTCTATATCCAGATTGTCTTCATCCACCGTACTTCCTGCAAAAAAACTGGTAGGTGGCATCTGGTTCGGATCTCCCACAATTACAGCGTTCTTTCCTCTGGCAAGTACGCCGGCCGCTTTACAGGTAGGAAGCTGTGACGCTTCGTCAAAGACCACAATATCAAACAGATCATTTTCTGCAGACAGATACTGTGCCACGGAAATCGGGCTCATCAGCATACACGGACACAGCCTGGGCAGCACTGTCGGAATCTGTTCAAACAGAGTTCGGACTGACATCCCTCTGCCGTTGCTCCGAATCGCTCTTCGGAGTATGTTCAGTTCTTTACTCACCTGGATAGAATCGTACGGCGTCGGAAGCTGATGTGTCAATTTATAAAACATCTCTTCTTTTGTCAGCTCCATAAACTCCCGATCCAGCTTCTTAAACTGTGCAATTTTTTCCTGAAATCCGGTTCCAGTAAAACCATTCAGCACCGGCTCCTGTTCAATCACAGATAAAATAACGGCTCGGTAAACAGAGCGCAAATACACATCCATCACCTGTTCCTGCGGCATACCTGCCTCGTATGCTTCGCAAACCGGCGCAAGCCCTCGGCTCCGGCATTCTTCTTTAAACTGACGGTAAACAATCCAGTCTTTGATCGAAGATGCGTTTTCCAGAATGCAGGTACAAAGATTACGGCGGTTCTCCATCCAGTTTTCATCCTCGCCGCAGGACTTCAGATCCAGCAGTTCTACTGCTTCTGCCTGCGTCTCTGTCATTTTGTCAAAATCCGCCAGCAATACTTTTGCCGTATCACAACAGTTTTTCCATTCTCCCGCCGTCTCCAGTTTTTGAAGCTGTCCGGTAAACTGTGTCAGAATCTGAAGCTGGTATGCAACCAAATTTTGATATGCTTCGAATGCTGCAGTTTCCGTATATTTCTGTAAAACCGCCCTCCATTCATCAGGCAATTTTGCCTCCAGCTCTTGCACTTCTTTTGCTTCCTGCTGATAAAATGTAATATCTGTCAAATATACCGGTATACTTTCCGTTGTTACTGAAAACGACGCATAAGCCTGCAATTCCGCTGTCAGCGCGGCAAGCGCTTTTCCCTTGCCGAAAAACTTCTTATTTGCCTGATCATACTTTTCCCGGAAGGCATTCATATCCATTTTCAGGAAATTCTCATTCCACTGGCTAAAAAAAGCTGCCTTTTTGGAAGCAAATGCATCCCGCTTTGCCAAATATGCTTTCGGAACCGCAAATTCTCTGTCTATTGAATCTGCATAGATGAGAAATGACGGGATTTCTTCTGCCGCAATGACGCTGCCGGCACAGTTTATGATATCCTTCCACTGCGTTTCTGATACCGGCATGTCCAGTTCCATCTTCTGCACAAACAATGCCGTATCCGAATTCAATGCTTCCAATGCAGACTGGTATGCCAGCAAAATATTTTTTAAATCAAATTTCAATCTCTGGCTGTATTCCTTCTGACGCACCGCAGACAGAGGATGCCGATATGGATGGCCGACCGCCTTGCCAGCCGCAAGCAGCCGCTCCAGACTGTGCGTCTGATGATTCAGATCGCGTTCCGTCAAAGAAGCTGCATACACATGGTCAAAGCGAATTTCCTGCCCATGCTCCGGTACCATCTCATAAAGATCCATCAGCTGGCGGAGCGTTTTTCCAAAAGCACGTTTTTTATGCAAAGCCTCTGCATATGCATCCAAATCCGCCCGCATCATACGGATATCCTGAATTTTTTGATTATAGTCCGTCTGCATCCCCCGGACGCCAAGTTCCAGACTGCGTCGGAGCTGATCCAACACCGCCTTTTTTGCCGCCTTATTGGAATGCAGTTCCAGGCAAAAATCCTGTATGCCCAGTGCGGCCAGACGCTTCTGTACGACCTCCAGCGCCGCCATTTTTTCTGCAACAAAAAGTACGGTTTTTCCTTTTGTCAGCGCATTTGCAATCATTGCCGTGATCGTCTGTGATTTTCCTGTTCCCGGCGGCCCATGCAGTACAAAACTGATGTCTCCGGCCGCCATATTAATAGCCCGCAGTTGTGAAGAGTCAACAGTTACCGGAAGATAAGCCTCATCGGTATCCACATGCTCCGGAATCGTACAGTCCCAGTCCACTGCCCCACGCATAAGGCTCCGGACAATTTTATTCTTCTCCAGAAAATCCGCTCTGTTGTGAATATCATTCCACATCACAAACTGAGAAAAGGAAAAGTTGCTGATAAAGCCAGCTTCCACTACATCCCACATCGGAAGATTCATCACCGCATGGCGCATAATTGCAAAAATCTTCGGCACATCCAGTCCATGTTCATCCACAGGAGCCGGATGCAAGCCGTGGATCTGGATATCAAAACTCTGCTTCAAAAATTCCAGCAAAGTAATATTCACCTGCGCCTCCTCATCCCGCATACGCAGTGCATATCCCCGTCCTGCCGACTTACGATGCATCTCAACCGGCACCAGTACAATCGGCGCATATCTTGCTGCAGCACTCTTTTTTCCCTTACTCCTGCCTTCTCCGGAAGGAATTCCCTCAAACCACCGGAGAAGCCCCAGTGCCAGATACAACGTACTTGCACCGTTTTCTTCCATGGATGACTTCGCTGAACGGTACATTTTTGTAAGCGCACTGTCAAGTTCCTTTTCTGCATAGAGAGAGTGAAGCCTCTTATGTTTACTCTCCAGTGCAATAAAATCAGCAAACGGGCCAAGCTCGCTTAACGCCTCCACCGGCACGCCGCTGCCACCCGAAAAAGCCATATCCAAAGGCCTTGGGAGTACCCGGAATTCCTCTCCGTCCGCCAGCGCATCTTCCAGAGTACTAATATCTGCTGACAAAAGCGGCACAATCACCTTGGTCATCCGCATGTTAATCAGCATATTCCGCAAGCTCATATCCAAAAGCTTGCGCTCCCACTGTGTCTGTTTCGTCACCTGTTCCTTCTGCTCTGAATGGGAAAGGTCAAATGTTTCTCCTATCGCTGCGGGGGCATTTGTAACCTCGTTCTCTTTGCGGTCTTCATGCTGTACTTCAAACCCGATATCTGTTCTCACACGGACAGGAAGAGGTCGGATGCCCATACTTCTGGCGCGGCATACATCTATAACAAATGCAAAATTCCTGTAATCCGCAACGTTACCCTCCGCTATTGCAACGGCTTCATCAAAACTCCGCGTTTTTCCGGAACACATGGCGGTACATTCTACAACCAGCAGTTCATGAATGCCTTTTGACATTCTCTTTTCCAGCTGGGACGGATCTTCCATGATCATCTCCGGAAAAGATTCCTCCAGCAGCCATACGCCTGCAAAAATATGGCCTTTCATCATAACCATTACAGAATGCAGCCCCATGGCTTCCAGACATGCCGCATACAAAAGCGTCAGATCCATGCAGGTTCCCAAATGCTGATCCAGCACCGCGTCTGCCAGGCGGACACGCTGTCCGAACTCCTCAAAACTGGAGGGCGGCTCTGCATATGTAATATTCTTCTGCTGAATTGCCGCATAGGCCGCTGCCGCCATTGTCTTGACCCGGTTTTGATCCCGATACTGATACCCGGCAAGGGAAGGATCCTTCGTCCACTGATCCAGATAGTTTGCCGCAAGCTGCAGCAGACTGCTGACAACCGGATGATTGGGCATTGCAAATGCAGCCAAAAGCTCCGGCGTGTACTGCAGGCCTGGCCACTGATCGAAGGCAAGGGCTGTGATTTCTTTTGTTTCTGCTATCAGTGTTTCTTCTCCAAGACAGATTTTTATCTGTAATCTGCATCTGCTTCTTTCGGTAAGGGAAGCCAGCTCATGTGCGCTGACGCTTACATTCAGTTTTTTAAAATGCAATTCTTCTCCCGGCTTAATCTTTTCGATTCCAAGCGCAAAGGGTTCTGTCAGTCCGGTATCGGAGTCTATGTGTATCATCAGATGATCGATATCTTCTTGCGAATTGTTTTTTATACAGATATCTCTTACTATATATGCGCCGTTATGTACCATTGCATAAGTCAGGACATCCTCTGTTTCACAGGAAAGCTGAAGGCCGTTTTTTGCCTGTTTTATTTTTTCTTCACTGATCTGAGGTTCTGCATTTTGCGCTTTTATTGTTTTTGGTACAGGAATGTCTGGAGCGGTATCAGCTTCTATGTGTTCTGCAGCAAACTTCCCTTTATCGCTGGCCGTCTCTGTCAGTTTTGCTTTCCCTGCTGTTCTTAGAGCAGCGGATTCCAGCTGCCCGCTGTTTTCCAAAGCCAGCAGAACCGCCGCCATATGCTTACAATGATTTCTGCCTCTTCCAAACGGGCAGGAGCATTCCATTTTAGAAACCGTACTTTCTTCCAGCTGAAGCTCTACATTGAATTCTATGATTTTTCCCACCTTTGCCGTTATCTGCCCATCTCTTACAGATATATCCTGGACAGAATTGCCGCGCACTTCCTCCCTAGCGTTATTTAATATTTCCTCTTGAAACAGTTCTCTCCACTCCACAAAAAAACCTCCCTGTTATCTTTTTTTGGATACAGTATCCGATTCCCGTATTCCGAACGTATCTATCGCTCCCGTTTTTTCTTAAGCAGCATATTGTTACATACCTTTTGCTTCCTTCTCCTGTAAGGTTTTGATAAATATCAGTAAATTCCCCCGTCTCAGATTCCTGAGTTTTACCTGCCAAACCTCTTTCCCCAAAAACAAAACTCTAAAGGCTCTGCTTTTAATACATCATCCATCATCAATGTATATTGTTTTACAACTGCTCTTGTAATATTCCTGGTCTGCCACATTATTCAGTTCTTTAAATTTATCTATTTTCCCTTACGATTAAGAGCATTTTTCATGTGTCCCGATACTATTCGACTATTCCTCTGCAAGAGCAACTCCGGCCAGATATTCCGCTGCACGAAAATGAATACTTATCCCATGCCGAGTTGTCCTTACTCTACAAAAATTTAATCAGAGTGCAGATTATACGACTGCTGGACAGCCTCCATCACTTTATCAATGTCTGATACATGTTCAAAAAACAGCTCTACATCCCCGTTACCCCAGCGGCCAATCCCAGTGATGTCTCTGCATATCCCGTTCGGGTCATGAATCTCTGTAAATTTCATGTTTAAAGAAACTCGTAAACGCTGCTTTTGTATCACAATATCAGCGAAATTAGTATCAAGCTTATAAGCAATATACAGCTTCTTAAACTCCCGTTTTACATCTGGCGATAAATTCATAATACGTCTGTCCAATGTATCAAACAACGTTTTTGTAACCATATTGATATCATAAGAATCCAGTGTGTATTTTTGTGCGGGTTTCTCTGCTGCCTGGTATGGTGCAAGCTCTGCTGCGGAAAGTTTAGGATAACTCCATATCAGTTTTGCTTTTTCGGCAAGAAGTAAAGCCCGTTCTTTTATTCGCCTCCCATCCCATTCATCAAGTTTTATAACATAGGCATTCAGCCGCAGGGCGCTTTCTTTAAACCCACCAGTCATATCCCGCTTTACCAGAAAAGGCTTATCGCTCATTTCTGGATTATACGCAGTCAGAGTCAGATTACCAATAGTATGAAGCCATGTCTTTTGCACTTCTTCCCAATTACTTCCCAGTTCTTTCTTCCATTCATCGCTGAGGTGTTGGTTCTGGGGCATAATATGTTCAATCGTATAATTTTCAATTACAATAGGCGCTTTATTCCCATAATTTTCCAGATGGCTCAGAATATAATTTCGCGTCCGCATATTATAAATATCCCTGGAGATAAAGTCAGCCGCAAACCTGGCATCATCAGGAAATTTTTTATAATCATCCCGCAAAATAAAAAACGCCTTAATGGAATTTATGTAATCATCCACACGGATTTCATTCCGCAATGTAGCAAACGTCTTATTCAAAGAATTTGTTGGAATGCTGCAAATGCTCCTTCTGAAGACATAACTGATGCACAGCTTGATAATGCAAATCAAATCATCTTCTGAAATAACTCCCTCTGCGTAATCATTATGTACTTTCAGTAAAAATGGATACGCAACTTCCATACGCAAATCATTCATGTCTTCATATAATCTTTTTAATACAACATTATTATCTTTCCCAAATACCATATTGGTATAATATCTGGCATAAGTCAGCAAATCCTGGCACAATTCCCTTATACTGCCAAATTCACAATTTAAATGATACAATTTAAATTCCTCATAAACACGATCAATTTTAGGAATTCTTGTCTGTTTCATTGTCAAATAATCACGAAAAAATTTATCCATAATAGAATCCTGTTTTTCATAATCAAACAGGAGTTCCATAGGCCTCCAAAAATGCTCATATACATAATTCTGTTCGCTGGTCGCAAGCCCCATCAAAATATAGTTACGGACAAGATCGGATTCAGACAATTCTTTACCGGTAGAATTCAGACTTTCAAAAATTGCTTGAGCATCATCAACATCTCTATCCAGAGTAATATTGACAATCTGCAGCTTTCCAATTGATTCATAAACTTCCGCCGACCGTAAGGTCATCTTTTTAATTTGTTCAGCAAAATACTTGTAATTTACCAGCAATCGGGAATTGATCTCTTCTGAAATCGGTTTTTGCTCAACTAAATCTATAAGAATATCCCTGTCTGTTTCTGTCAACAACAGTTTGTATCTTTCATCACCGTTTTCATATTCATTTTTCAGAAGCATATTATCTATTCTACGTGAATTAATCGTAGTATCCTCAGGGTGTTTTATTGCATAATCACGAAGGGCTATTAAAAGCAGCGTCAGTGTAGTCATTCTTTGCTGACCATCTATAATCATATATTTTTGTACTCCGGTAGGCATTGCCTGTTCCGCAATGTTTACAATAGAGCCAACAAAATGTCCCTGCTTACCTTTTTTCTGCATTTCAGCAATATCATTCCATAATCTTTTACACTGTTCCAGATCCCAGCTGTAATAACGCTGATACACAGGAATCAGAAATTGCTTATTTCCATTTAAAATGGCATATATATTTCCTTTTGTAGCGTCCATTTTTTCTCCTTCATTCGTTTTTCATTTAGTAATGCTTTATAAGACAGCACAAAACTTATATGGAGCCATCATAGCACCTGCCCCGCCTATTCCTTATCGTGTTTTTTCTGAATCCGTCTGCTCATTATGTAAAGTTTCCATTGATAACCAGATTTGATCAGCGCCTCTGCAATTTCATCGCTGCCCGGTAATCTTGGCGAATACTCATTAACGCAGGCATGACCTTCTTTTTATTCTTGTAAAATCCTGCCCAGAATTTTATATAATTCCAAAGCTTCTTCCCGCTTTAAGGTGATTCCTTTCCCCATCTTTTCATGCTCAGGCGCCCAGTCTCTGATATCATACTTTGCGGCTCCGCCATTCCATGAAACCAGGTTCAGTTCTTTTTTCCAGCCCTTTCCACTCTCTGAAAGAACGCCCAGTTCTTCTAAAATTTCATATTTAATATCTGCCATAATATCCTCCTTTAGACTGTGTTCCGCTTTTATTCCGGAATCACATGATATTTTACACGCCTCGACCGAAACCAGCAGGATTCATCTGAAATATCCTCAACCTTCATGTCTTCTTCATCCATCAAATAGATATATCCATCCTGACGAATCATCGTTGCTCCATACCAGTATGGATCATAAAGCTCCGGATTTCTGCTTTCTGTTTGATAAGAAATATCGCCTTCCAATAAAATTTCTATCTTACAGCCCCATATTCCGCCAAAACGCACATAAAGCGAACCATTCTCCTGTGTGTGGATTTCTTCAATCACCGCATCATGGAATCCTCCGGACAGAAGCATCAGTTGTTTGATATCAGCATCTGATAATATTTCGTTATCTTCCTTATAGGAATACTGTGAGTCTATGATTTTGCACTGATTGATAATTTCGTCTGGCAGCTCTTCCGACTCTATCTGTTCTAACATTAGCCCAGGATTCAGAAAATCCACTTCTCCATAACCGCAATCATCGATATTCCATCCATCCTGATTTCCATCCAAAAACAGAATCATCAATTCCAGCTGCGGTTTTTTCTCTGGGTTAAAAAGAGGCTGTTTGACAAGCTTTGTCTTTTTTTCATTCAATACAATATAGTACTTATCATAGTCATATTCTGCCTTACTTCCTCTGCAGCACGCAAATATAGCTGATGTATAATACGTTCCTTCGCCCAATCGTATTATTCCAAACATAAAACCACCCGCTTAATCATTCATATATTTTTTCTGAATCCGTTTGCTCATCCAATCAAGCTTCCATCTGCAGCCGGATTCAATCAGCGCTTCTGCAATTTCATCGCTGTCCCTTAATCTTCGTGAATAATCATTGACACAGGCATGGCCTTCTTTTATATCTGTCATGGCTAACTGCAGATTATCTCTCAAGCGGTCACTCAGATTGCACACGGTACCCGCCGGATTAACCGTTCGCTGATGCCTGACAGCAAATTGTGCCATTTCAAAATTATCCCTAAGACGCGGGGAAGCCCATTTGATATTGCAGCCATTTGTTTTAAGCGCAATTCTTACCCACTCTTCGGAATCTCTGTATTTCATCATGCAGCGCAATTTTAACGCATTTCCATATTCACTGGATAACGCCAGACGAATATAATCAGGATGATCCCGTACTTCATCATTCACATACTGGATCGCCTCACCATTATCTGATAATGCAGCCCGTATAATGTCATCATCCCTGTTAAATTTTGCAAATCGTTTCAGCGAAGTCCCAAAAGCAGAAACAGCCAGTAAAACGGCATCCTTCTGGTTAAATACAAATCCCGGCATTTTTTCCGCCAGATGCGGCGACTGCCGCAATACCGCTTCTAATAATCTCAGCTCCTGCGTCCTGGTTTTTGAATCCAGCTTTTTACTTGCCAGAACAGCAACATCATATGGAATCATAGCCTGGTTTTCTTCATTGTACGCATCCGTGAATTTTTTATATGTCTGATATTGTTTTTCTTTCAGGCCCGCCTCGATACACATCGCTTGAAATCGATCTGCGTCTAAAACAACTGCCCTGATCGCTTCTCTGCATTTCTCTGCGGCTTTCTCATCGTCCGGTTCATCGGCATATCGTTCCATAAGTACGTCAGGATATTCCCCTTTCATTGCAAAATACAGCCTTCTCAGTTGATTAAAAGAAGCATCCTCATACAAATGATGATAAAACGGATTTTCATAGTCGTAATTTTCGATTAGAAGCGATGCAATTCTTGATATTACTTTTGAAGAAAAGCTATCCGCCCGCAACGCATAAAAAATCTCTTTTTGGCCATAAATATACTTATTTCGTATTCTAAGCCCCAGCCCAAAGTGATGTTCCGCTGGCGCCGGATGCGTATATAGGAGCGTCCGTTCTTTTGGGCTCAATTCCAGTAATACCTCATGAGCGATATGATTTATAAATGCATCCCATTCTTTGTTCTGTTCTTTTACCCAGGCATAGTAGGTATCGATTGCCTTTCTCAGCTCTAACGGCGGTTCCTTATTAAGGATATACCTTGTCCGCCATTCGTTTTCATTGTCAATGGTAAAAAACTCCTGGAAAAGATTGTAAATCTTTGTCGTATGTTTATTTTTATGTAAAACTGTTCCAACCTGAACCTGTTTCATAAAATCACCGCCTTTCACGGCTTCGATTATATCAAACCAGGCGTACCAAAAAACGGTCTTCTATTATCTTCCCCATGCTCCCAGTTCCTTCTCATATACCTCAAGCGTCTGATCATCAAACAAAACCCATTTCATAACATCCAGTCCGCCCGGATGGCTGGCGGCGAATCTCTTGGCGGTATCAATGGCTATCTTTGCCGCGTCCTCCAAGGGGAACCGATAAATGCCCGTCGATATCGACGGAAATGCAATACTTCTGATTTCATTCCTGACGGCTAATTCAAGGCAGGATTGATAGCAGGAGGCAAGTAATTCACGTTCTCTGGATTTCCCGCCGTTCCAGCGCGGCCCCGGCGTGTGAATCACATATTCGCACGGCAGTTGATATGCTTTTGTCAGTTTTGCCTGGCCTGTTTTACAGCCATGCAGGAGACGGCACTCTGCAAGCAGCTTTGGCCCTGCGGCGCGATGAATCGCGCCATCCACGCCTCCTCCGCCAAGCAGGCTCGTATTCGCCGCATTTACAATTGCCTGTACTTTATGATTTTTTGTAATATCTCCTTTAACCAGTATAAATTCTGTCTGCTTTTGCATCTTAGTCACATCATCCTTCCATCTCATATGCATATATTTTTGAACCCAATCCGAACTCCAAGCTTCTGCTTCCTTTCTTCTCTTTTTGCCAATTTTACCGGAATAAATCATCATTCCAAACCAACTTTACCAAATCAGATAACACTGCTATTCTCTCTGTAATCTCTGTCTTTCCAAATTGAGCACAAGCCTTAAACCCAAGATTGTTATCCTCAATAAACTTCTTGAATTTTGGATTATTCAGATAAGCCGAATTACCAAGAGACTCGGTATAAATATTACCCTCATTAGAACAATATTTAAGCAGCTTATACTCATATTTCGCGTCATTCAGACTGGCATTAATACTCTTATGCAGTAAAAGCAATGCTCCGATGCTATTCCTCCAACGTCTAAAATCATCCTGATCCGTATATTCATCTGTAAACCATTCATAATGGTCAGTGATAAAGCCTGTCACGCGAGCCAGAATATTTTTAATATACTTTTTCGTAAAACTGTTTAATCTAAAATTCGGCAAAGCCGCTGCCGGATCAAATTCCAGGTTAATATACTGTTGCTGTAATTTCTGCTTTAATGTTGAAAGATCTGTCATTCGAATATCTTTTGTAACGTTAAACACAAAATTCTTAATCGTACTGTAATCCACAGAACGATAATTAGTAACTCTTGAAACAATCAAAATGTCTATGAATCTGGCTGTCACATTCAACTTATCAATGATTACCGGCCATGAATCCTCATAGCAGACAGGAGCCAGCAAAAGCTGTGGCTGTAATGTAAAGTTTACCTGTGTGTTATAATAGACATATTTCGTTTCTTCAGACAAAACTTTCTACCAGCCTGTATCTCATATCGCGTACCCACTTGTGGAATGGGCCTCCAATGATATCAAAATCCTTATTCACTGCACCAGCTTTCGTTTCTCGGATAGTATCGGCATAATGAGCTCTGAGCCATGCCTTTATAAAGGTTTCGTCGCCTTTATCATCCTCTTTTTTTAAAGAAAGCGCCGTATCTTTCCAAATACTATTCATCGCCTCACGAACAGGATCTGATTGGATTTCTGAAAGCAGGTATCCTTTTAGCATTTCCGTAGATGTAAGGCTAAGACCACGGTCATTCATCGTCACAAAAACCTTATGTGCATCCTGTTCCGTAGTTGCTACAATTTCGATAAAAAAGACTTTCTCTGCCAGCCAGTCGCAGAAATGTAAAAGCATATTATCCTTAATATCTTCAGGGAATGCATCCTGAATATCAAGATATCTTCCATAAAGATTTCTAACAGATTCACCTGTTCCATAAGACTCTGAGAAAATCATTGTTTCGATCATGTTATAACTCTGACTAATAGTCTTTAGTCTGTTATTCAAATATATCAATAACAGTGTCAAAGAAGTGAACCTCTGCTGTCCATCAATAATAGCATTTTCTCTTCCCGCTAATACAATAGAACCCATAAAGTATGCACCATAATCAGCTACTGCCAAACGTGAATCACCTGGATGATAATACACTAAAAACTCTGACGTAAGATCGTCTATTAATTCTACTATGTGCTTGCAATGCCACATGTATTCACGTTGATAGTAGTGAATCGAATACTTTGTATTCTGGAGCAGTTGTTTAAGATTCTTTGGTGAACCTTCAATTTTCTTCATTAGTTATACCCCCATTATTACCATTTGAAAATTACATTTTATCACTTTATTTAAGAAATTATATCACACCCCTTATGTATATGGGAATATAAATTTCCAATAGAAAAAGGCTGCACACAGCAGCCATGTTACAGTTCACGGCCTAACCCGGCCGCAAACTGTAACGCGGCGCCTTTCTACATCAAATCATTTGTTTCCGCTTTATAAATGGACAGAAAGGCAAAAAGCAGCGATATTACGGTTAAAATCACAGGAAAAACCACATTGTCCGCTAATGTAAGATCTCCGATATTTGCCTGTTTCAGAAAAATTAAAAGAAACGAAGAAACGATTGTCGCCTTTGAAGATTTCATTGCTATGCCAATAAATAAGGCAATAAAGCTCATCGTAACAATTACAATTGATTTTACAATCAGCTGAATATAAAAGCTCAGACCCGCCATGTTAAAATCAATTGGAAATGAGGATACCATAAAATATATCCAGACTGCAAGCATTTGAGAAATAAGAACCTTCTGCCGCTTAACCGGATAAGAAAACATCAAAGCCATCGTCTTGTTTCTGTATACACTGACAATAAAGGAGGAAAGCATAACGCAGGTAAACACCAAATATGACATACTTGTAAACAATTCAATGGAAGGAGATGTCACTTCATTGCCAGGAGCTGCATCTGGCACTCCAGTGTCCGGATCATTTGCAATCCCCAGATAAGCAAGCGCAAACAAAAACAGGCAAAGGACGCCAGCCAGAATCAGTGCGTTTCTTACATACTTACCAATATTGTTTTATTTCTTTCACAGGGATTTAGTAAGATACTAATTTCAGCTTAACCGTAAATGTGGTTTTCACATAGGGGACGCTTTCTAAGCTAATTTCTCCGCCAAGCTGCAAGGCTTCCTGATTGCCCTGAATATAGACGGCGCGTTCCGGCAGCCCTACTTCTACCTGAAAATCTGCTTTTGTCAGTATTTCGTAAAAATCCAAAATACTTTCGCGGCATATTTCGCAGATATCCACTCTGGAAAGCGCTAGCTCTGCATCGCCTGCTTCTATTTTTGCCAATGTAAAAAACTGATTGATTAATTCCATAACGCTTTGCGCTTTCTGTTCCGTCTTTGCCAGCATTTCCTGCGTGGCTTCGCCATTGAGCCGCATAATCTCCAGATAACCCAGGATTACGGCCATCGGCGTTTTTATGTCATGGGAAATATTCGATAACATTCTTTTAGAAGCGAGTTCTGAACGGCGGTAATCGGCTTTCGCCTTCAAATGATGATCCAAAAGGCTGTTAATCTGCGCCGCCAGCTCCATAAGTTTTTTATTATCTGTAAAAACCATGATTCTTTCATCACTGTCTGTCTCGATCAGCTCTTTCAGTTTCTGATGCATATTCCGCAGTTTTGCCTGCATACCGGCCCGAAATACGATTTGCTGGTAAAGAACAATACCGGACAATACTAAAATACCAAGGCACAGAAAAAACAGAATTGCCGCGTCACTCATAGGTTCTCTCCTAATTTATAACCAATTCCCCAGACTGTAATGATATACCGGGGATTCCGGGAATCTTCCTCGATCTTATTTCTCAGCCTGCTGATATGTACGTTTACCGCATTTTCATCCCCACAATACGCGTCTGAAAGAATGATAATTGGGACATAGCTGTTTTACGGATATGCTGCATAACATCCATGCCGCTGATTTTGGGTATCATTAAATCCAGCAAAACAAGATGAATCGGCGTACTGTCGAATTTACGGCACGCTTCCTGTCCGTCAAACGCACAAATTACATCATAATTTTCCTTTGCCAGATAATTCTTTAACATTTCGCTGATTTCCACGTCATCTTCAACGAGTAAAATTCGATAGCTGCTCATAGAGGTTTGTTCTCCTTTCCTCCTGCTATGGCCTGCGGTTCATTCTCTTTTACTTTTCCGCCCGCAAGTATCACCGCCTTACTGACTTCTCCTATCACAGCTTGCTTCCATAGGACGGAGAAACCTCCCAATTTCCCGGATATCGCCCAAAACATACAAAGGCTGCTTTCTTCCCGATGTTATTTCTTCTGAATTTAGGCAGTACCATAAATTCCGCTATACTATGACCAGAATCAAAGCGCTGCACATAGGTATTTATCATGGCAAATCCCAAAAGCTTGTCCGTTCCCTTCTCTCTGATAAACCAGGCCTCTCTCCCCTCTTCTGTAAAGTAATGTTCAAACCAAGGATATTCAAATAACGCCTCTTCATTCATGTCATTCTGATCGCTAATGCTTTCTTCAAATAAAGAATATTGTAAAAGTCTGTATAAAACATCCTTTTTGCATTCTTCCACTTGTTCTAATATAATGTCCATCTGTCTGCACTCCTTTTAGAAACGGTCTTCCGGCAGCTTTAGCCTTATCACAGTCCTTGTATTTATAGTTCTTTATAATAAACTTCCATTTCATACGGCTCCCCATTCCGCAAATCTGTCTTTTTCTCTGTATACCGATATCTGAAACCGCAGGATAATGCCAGAGCTTTTGAAACCTGATTATTTGCACGCGTGGTATAATAAAATTCCTTTCCTCCCAATGAACTGCAATATTCCAGCAGCAACAGTAAAATCTGCGTTCCATACCTCTTTCCCACATATTCAGGGCCAAGCGCTATGCTGGCATCCTGATAAATACGCGGCACAAGTTCTTCCACACCTGCAAAACCTATCGCCTGGCCGGATTTCTTCTCATAAACCAGCCAGGTATCATGATTTTCCTGATATTTTATCGTCTTCTGTATCCGAATTCTGGCATCTTCTTCATTCGTTGTCACACGCCATGCCATATATCTTGCAGTCTCAGGCCTTGACCAAACGTTCCGATACATCGCTTTCCAATCCTCAAATTCTGCCTTTTTCAGGATCAGGTTATCCGTTTCCAAAATCACTTGCAATCACCTTTCTTTGATTTCCGCGCATTCCTTGCTCTTTATGTAACAAGGTGAAAAAAGGGGCTCTATGTGTGTCAGAGCTACTATGTAAACACAATTTTTCAGCCTCGTCACTTGTATAGGAATACAATTTTCACATTAATTCTTTACATTTTTCTTCGCCGTACTATGTAGATTTTTAATGCTTTCTAAATACGCTTCTTCAACTGGTGATAAATTCTGAACCTGATATTTTCTGTATTCTGCTGTTGCTTTTTCAATTGCCTGGGCATGACTGATTGTTCCTGCTCCCTGCAATAATTTTTCTCCAGTCGTTTTCAATACATTATCAAGATGCTCTACATAATCAGACATA
>CAJUPF010000027.1 GCA_910588565.1 uncultured Lachnospiraceae bacterium | reverse complement strand
CCTTGGTCTACTGGTGTTTATAATTTTAAATCGACTGTGAATAGTAACAATTATTTTTTTATGTTCCGTTATAATACCTGTTTGATAATATCTGTCACTTTGGAAGAAGCCGCTGGAAAAGGCATTTATATCAGCAAATCAATCGCGTCTTTCACACTTTTTACCGCCTGCAGGCGGATTCCATCTATTGGAGGCAATGCAGATTTTGCTGCTTCTGGCAGAATACAGGCTGTAAACCCCAGTTTTTTTGCCTCCAGAATCCTTTGCTCCGCCATACTGACTGCACGTACTTCTCCGCTTAGCCCGACTTCTCCAAAGCAAATCACTTTCTCATCTACCGGACGGTTTTTATAGCTGGAAGCCAATGCCAGTACAATTCCAAGATCGATCGCAGGTTCATTCATCTTAATTCCACCGGCAATATTGACATATGCATCGCAGGTTCCCAGTTTCAGCCCTACTCTTTTTTCAAGAACTGCCATCAGCAAATTTACCCGGTTAAAATCGCATCCTGCCGCTGTTCTTCGCGGCATCCCAAAATTACTGCGGCACACCAGCGCCTGCACTTCCAAAAGGATCGGCCTGCTTCCTTCCATAGAACAGGCCACCACGGAACCACTGGCGCCTTCCGGTTTGCCGCCCAGCATAAATTCAGAAGGATTTTCCACTTCTTCCAGGCCAAAAGACCGCATTTCAAAGACACCTATTTCGTTGGTAGAGCCAAAACGGTTTTTTACCCCTCGTAAAATCCGATAGGCAGCATGTCTGTCTCCTTCAAAATATAATACGGTATCTACCATATGTTCCAGGACGCGGGGGCCTGCCACTACGCCTTCTTTGGTTACATGGCCTATGATAAAAAAGGCAATACCCAGCCCTTTTGCCATTTGAAGCAAATGTCCGGTAGATTCCCGTACCTGTGATACGCTTCCTGGAGCGGAACTTATTGTCTCATTATACATGGTCTGTATGGAATCAATCACTACAATCTGCGGCAGATCTCTTTTTACAATTTCTCCGATTACTTCCAGGTTGGTCTCACAAAGCAGTGACAGAGAATCCCCAAATTCCCCAATGCGTTCTGCGCGAATTTTAATCTGCTGCAAGGACTCCTCTCCGGATACATATAGAATATTCCTGCTGGCATCCGCCAGATTTTTGCACACCTGAAGCAGCAGCGTGGATTTGCCAATTCCAGGGTCCCCGCCTACTAATATCATAGAACCTGTAACAATACCACCGCCTAATACCCGGTCTAATTCTGCCATTCCTGTTGGAATGCGTGCTTCTTCTGCAGTCTTTATGTCTTTTATTTTTGTTACTTTTGCTTTTATTTCCTGGCGGGAGATAGATTTGTTCCCTTTTTTAGCAGAAACCACTTCTTCTACCAGCGTATTCCACTCTTTGCAGGAAGGACACTGCCCCATCCATTTTGAAGATTCCGCTCCACATGACTGACAATAAAACACAATTTTTTCTTTTGCCATAAGACCTCCTTTTATCAAACAGAGGGCTCTACCCTGCCATCATGCAGGGTACACAATGCATTTCCGTTCATTCCCCTATGCGCCTCTGTACATTAAAAACCTCCGGTACGGCTTGCTTTTCCGACCGGAGATTTATTCATCTTTTGTGCATGCCCTATTATTTTTTGGCAATCCCTACTGTGACTGCACTGCTGCCGTCCATTTCAACGCTTATACTCAGTTTGCCGCCAAGATTCGTCTTCATTACACCTGCGTCTGTGCCATTAATGGTAATATCGTATTCCGTACCGGCTTCCAGTTCCAATGTAATCTGGGCATCTTTCTGCCCCTCCACCTGAAATGACACCTCTTCCTCCGATGCCTTAAAACCAGTTACTGCTGTTCCAGGTACAGATTCATATACAAACATGCCGTTCCGTTCCAGTTTGGTGATCGCCTGATAAGTCTTAACCTTATACAAATCACCTGCGTGTTCATAATTATCCAGCTTGGCTTTGACATCTAAACTGTAGTCGCCAAAACTGATGCTCCCATCTGATTCACTGCGAATCAATTCACTTATAACAGCCATTCTTATCCTCCTGTGTCAGCGCCTTATATGCCGCCGCTATTCTGTCCTCTGACAAGTTCTTCGGGTATCCTTTTTGTAACTCCATTATATAATATCTGTCTGATTTTTTCCAGATGTTTTCGTTTTTTATTTATTGCTGTAACCGCCTTATTGTTACATTTCACACCCACGCCAGTTTTGGCAAATATTTCGTATCATCTGGTGTGAAATGCAACGCCTTATCTTTGTATCAACTATAATTCAACAGCCAGCTCAGAGCGAGTCTGCAGACAGAGAGCGACCCGCTCTAAGCGTCCCAATTTAATAAAACATTATTTTACAGCAAACCGAACCTGCGTCCCACGGGCGCTTACATCTACAGCATCGCCTTTTTTGATCTTCCCGCTTAAAATTTCTTCTGCCAGCGCATCTTCCACCGCATTCTGAATTTTACGCCGGAGGGGTCTCGCACCATATTTGGGATCGTATGCAGATTCCACAATATAAGCCTTTAAAGAATCTTTCACAGAAAGCGTAATATCCATCTGGGTTCTGCAGCGCTCCACCAGAGTTTTAGAAAGAATCGCTACAATTTTCTTCATATCCTCTTTATCCAAAGAGCGGAATACAATCGTCTCATCAATGCGGTTTAAAAACTCCGGTTTGAAAATACGTTTCACTTCTTCCATCACGCTGTCTTTCATCCGCGTATAATTCTGCTGTTCATCATCTGCCGCTCCAAAGCCCAGTTTCTTAGGCGCCATAATTGCCTGTGCCCCGGCATTGGATGTCATAATAATAATAGTATTCTTAAAATCCACTTTCCGCCCCTGGGCATCGGTAATATGGCCGTCGTCCAATACCTGAAGAAGAATATTAAATACATCCGGGTGCGCTTTTTCTATCTCATCAAATAAAATCACAGAATATGGATTCCGGCGAACCTTTTCACTGAGCTGCCCGCCTTCATCATATCCGACATAACCTGGCGGAGATCCAATCAGCTTCGATACGCTGTGCCGTTCCATATATTCGGACATATCCACCCGAATCATCGCCTGTTCTTTACCAAACATCGCCTCGGCAAGCGCTTTTGTAAGCTCTGTCTTCCCAACTCCCGTAGGTCCTAAAAACAGGAACGAGCCAATCGGGCGCTTCGGATCTTTTAATCCTACTCGGCCCCTTCTGACAGCCTTTGCAACTGCGCTGACTGCTTCATCTTGTCCAATTACCCGCTTATGCAGTGTTTTTTCCAGACGGCGAAGCCTTGCCGCCTCGCCTTCCTCCAATTTACGAACCGGAATTTTCGTCCAGCCGGAAACAATATCCGCCATTTCCTCCGCACTTACAATAAGCGGTTTTTTTTCTGCTTCTCTTTTATATTTTTTCAGAAGCCTGGCGTATTTTTGTTCCGCCTCCTCCTTTTTGCCGCTGATACGGGAAGCTTCTACGATTTTATTCGCCTTTAACGCCTCCTCAATTCTGCTGTCGCATTCCTGGATCATCATTTCAAGCTCTGTCATATTCGCTGGCGCCTGATACCCTCTTAACCGTACCTTTGACGCCGCTTCATCCATCAAATCGATTGCTTTATCCGGCAGAAAACGATCGTTGATATAGCGTATGGAAAAATCCACCGCCGCCTCGATTCCTTCATCTGTAATCGTTACATGATGATGGCCTTCGTAATGGCTGCGCAGGCCTTTTAAAATCGCAATTGCCTCTTCCCGCTCCGGCTCCTCTACCGTCACAGGCTGAAAACGTCGCTCTAAGGCAGCGTCTTTTTCAATATATTTTCGATATTCTGTAATTGTGGTGGCGCCAATCAACTGAATTTCTCCCCTTGCCAGGGAAGGCTTTAAAATATTCGACGCATCAATAGCGCCTTCTGCACCGCCCGCGCCGATTATCGTATGGATCTCATCGATAAACAGCAGTATATTTCCGGCCTGCATCACTTCATGAAGCACTTTCTTAATCCGTTCTTCAAATTCGCCCCGGTATTTTGAACCTGCCACCATACCGGATAAATCCAATGTAACAACTCGCTTTTCCGCTACCGTATCAGGTACCAGTCCCATAATAATACGCTGTGCCAGTCCCTCTACGATAGCGGTCTTGCCAACGCCCGGCTCCCCGATCAGACAGGGATTATTTTTTCCCCGCCTGCTAAGTATCTGTATGACTCTCTGAATCTCTTCGGTCCGGCCGATTACCGGGTCCAGACGGTTTTCTGCTGCCAGCCTGGTCAAATCTCTGGCGTATTGATCCAGCATCGGCGTAGCTGCAGAATTTCTCCGCTTGCTTGGTTTTCCATTCTGGAAATCCTCTCTGTAGAGATTCCCATCCTCGCCCATGGCAACCAGCGTATCGACATAGAGCTTCTGTAAATTGACACTCAGGGTATTCATCAGCCTGGACGCGGCACATTCTGTCTCCTTTAAAATTGCAATCAGCAAATGTTCCGTACCTGTCTCTTTACTGGAAAAACGATCTGCTTCCCGTTTTGCGTTTTGCAGAATCTGTTCTGCCCGCGGCGTCCATCCGTCCGCCTCCGCCACTGCCGTCCCACCGGAAGGCGCGATTAGATTCTCAATCAAATCTACCAGCTGATCTGCAAAAACATTGTTTTCCATTAACACCCTTGCAGCAACACCAGTTCCTTCTTTTAACAACCCTAACAGCAGATGCTCTGTCCCGACATAATTGTGTCCCATTGTTTTTGAGGCCTTTTCTGCCAGTTTCAGCGCTTTCTGCGCTTTGCCTGTGAATGATTTCTGCATAGTTCCACCTTTTTCATATTATAAATCATTTAAATCCAAAAATTCCAGTTCATCGTCGATATCCAGCGAAATATCGGGTATCTTTGTATTTTCCTCCCGAAGTTCTGCAAGCGGCTCCTCTTCCTGCGCTTCGTTCCGCTTCTGTGGTTTTTCCCTCTTGATTGGCAGCGCCTCTTCCTGCATTTTCGGCCGTTCTGTTTCCTGCGCCCGTTCCTGCTTTTTCGGCTGCTTTAGTTTCTCCGGCTTCTCCTGTTTCGCCTTTTTCTTTGGCCTTCTGGTCAAAATCGCCGGATTTTCTTCAAATTCATCTATGGTATCATCATCATCGTTGTCATAAAAACTGGCGTCGTCTTCCGGTTCTGTTTCCGGGCGCGGTTCAATATGCCTTCTCCAGTCTTTGGGGGCGCGCTCCTCTTCATCGTCTTTCCTGTTATCTCTGTTTTTCAAAATCAGGTTCAGGAAAAGGAATAACAGCACTACTGAGACAACAAGCAGCGTACCAATGATTCTTCTGCTGTTTGATTTCGATTTTTTATAGCGTTCATCCAACTCATTATACGAGGCAAGCAGCACTTCATAGTTTTCCGCAGAGTCTTCGGAGGGCAAAATCTCCGTATTAAAGCGCTGATATGTCTTCTGCTTGGCATCATACTGATACCATCCAGGTACCCCGGTATCATCCATTGCATAAAAGATATAGAAATCCGAACCTCCGATAAGCCCTTCCGCTTCCTGATCCACTGCCACTACAATTTCATCATCTTCTGTCCCGGCATACCGGTATGCGGATACCGCCGTACCATCTTCAAGCTCCAAAGCCGCTTCTTCATAATGTTCCGGCGGCAGGACGCCATTGGGAACTACCATCAGGACAATAAAATGCTCTCCATTTGCCATTCGTGCATAAGGGTAAAATTTATCCCGGTCTGCATCATAGACAAAAAACTTCCCTTCACCCGCATCGTTCACCAGGTAATACATTCCCAGATGGCCAAACTCAAATACCAGACCCTGATGCGGCGCGCCTTTGTATTCAAAATCCGCCCTGGAAAATCCCTCTGGAATCAATTCATCGGAAAAATCTTCTGATATTTTATAATTCACCCCATCAATTACAATCGCATCTAAAGAGGCAGTTCCGGCGGCATCCGCCTGTGCCGGGATTTCTGTTTCTGTGCTTTGGGCAGCAGCAGGATCCGCTGCCGTATCTGCCGGATTGTCTGCCGCTGTACTGCTGCCGCCTTTGGTAACCGTGATTCGATACGTCGCTTTTGCCCCGTTTTCCGCTTTTACCACAACAGAAATTACATTCTCTCCTTCTTTCAGATCGGTATTTCCCGTGATCGATTCTATCTCCGCTTTGCTGTTCGATGTAACCGGAGTAACAGTCACCGCTGTTACATCACTTGCCACCTGAGCTGTATACTGCGTATTGCTTCCGGTAAATCCGGGAGATAATGTTCCTGGAGAAATGGTAAGGGATGTCAGGGAATTATCTCCTGATTTTACTGTGTTATCGTCAGAAGCTATTTCACTGCCTGCCGCTGTACCGGAAGCCTCTCCCGATACCATTATATGCGTTCCGGCAGCGGTTAAAGACGCACTTTCCGCTTTGACATACGCATCGCCCGAACTTAACCCTTTAAACTTAATCCGAACCTCCGATCCGGTAATCTTTACCGTTCCATTGCCAAACGCGGCATTGTCATCCGAACTGCTGACGTACTCCAGCTTTGAAGCGTCATACGTAATATTCATATCAGCTGTAACTGCAGCATTATCAGCGTCTGCTGCATATATGGTAACCGTAACTGTTTCACCTGCCTGCACGCTGCCGGAAGAAACGGCTACAGTAAGCGCTCCGGCAGCAACCGCTGTCATCGCGCCTCCGATCAGAAACATACAACAAATACAGGCCGCTGCAAAAATTCTCCATCGATTCTTCATAGTTCCTCCTTTTCGTATCTCAAATCATAGAAATAGTGTATCCCATATCAGCATTATTATAGGAAATGAATAAAAACACGTCAACCTAAATCTTGCTTTCCCCTAAAATAGCAGCAAAAATCGCCCCGAACTTGCATCATGTTCTCACGGAACGCGCAGTAAATGCGCGTTCCTGACCCGTAAATAGCAGCAAAAATCTCTCTACTTCTTTCCAGGCCTGCACGGATTCCGGCATAAGCTGCATTGCCATCTGAAACACATGAAACATCCCCTCATAAATATGAAAACGGACTTTCACGCCCGCTTTCCTGGCTTTTTTTGCTACTATTTCAGAATCGCTTAACAGCATCTCATAAGAACCTGCCTGTATCAGCATGGGCGGAAATCCATGAAACTCTCCAAACGCCGGAGAAATATAAGGATTCCTGGGATCTTCCAGCCCCACATATTCTCTGTTATAAATCAAGCTGTCCCGTGTCCTGCCAAACAACGGGTCTCTCTCAAAGTTTGTCTCATAAGATTCCCCGGAAGCTGTCAGATCTGTCCAGGGGGACATCGCAATAATTCCTGCCGGCAGCGCTTCCCCCTGCTCTCGCAGATACATCGCCAGAGCAATTGCCAGTCCGCCGCCTGCCGAATCGCCTGCCAAAAGAATCTTGTCCTCCGGATATCCCTGTTCTAACAGCCAGCGCCAGGCGCACAGCGCATCCTCCAAAGCCGCCGGATACGGATCTTCAGGCGCTACCCGGTAATCTATGGTAAGGACAGGCATTCCACGCCCAAGCTCGCTGTATGCAGCTGCAAATGTGCGGTACGCATTGCGCATCGCTCCTACATAGCCGCCGCCATGAAGCTGCAGCAGCGCCATATCCGTATCCTGCTGTTCAGATTCCAGCCATTCCATGGTAAACGCTTCCATATCGATTTCTGTCAATAAAAATCCCTTCGGGACAACCCAGGGCGGTTCTGTCAGCTTTTTACGGAGTTCTCCGTTTTTAATCTTTTTTCCAATCAGATGATCTGACGTAAACCGGGCAATCAGTTCCCGGATCAGAACTCCCTGTGCGCTTGCATCTTGCTTCATAACATTCCCCTATCTCACATGAAATCTTCTCTTTAGTTCACTTCTCGCCCGTCTGTCTCCTATGATCAATGTGCCAAGGAACAGTAAAACAGATACGGCAAAGGCAGCCCCGCTGATAAACGTTTCTGTGACAATATCCAGCCATATCAGCAGCAAAGGGACTGCGCTTAAGAAGATCATAAACAGCTCCATCATAATATAACTCTGCCAGTTGCGGCTGTTGATAAACATTAAAACCAGAATCACCACATCCACAAACACCAGCCCGCCCGGCAAAACAAAATTAACGGACCAGCCATGATATCCAATTACAAAATCAATCAGTATCACATACAAAATCCCAAAAAATGTCAGCGTCAGAAATTTAGATCGATATCCCGCGCTGTCATTTAACACCGCAAACCTTGCCACAAAATACAGATAGGCAAATCCCGCGCCGGAAATCACACTCCACCAGACTCCCTGATAAAACCTGTAGTTCAGATACACAAACAGCACCTCAGCCAAAATGGCCAGAAACAGGTAAATATGAACTACTGTATTCAGTTTCCGTACCCGAAGCCGGATATCCGGATATGCATGTTCCGCCGCATCGTCCTGTTCTATCACACATTTACAAAGAGGGCATACCTGTGTACGATCTAATATTTCCACATTACATTGTTTACATTTGCTCATTATATACACCATTACTTTCTATTGCAACTTCCAGTCCATCTTCCGCCAGCTTTCGGAAAAATGCCCGCTGTACCACAGTATCTGCCAGTATAGAACTGAAGGTAAACATCAGACTGTCTCCATACGAACAGATTGTTCCCTTGAGCGTCTGCCCTTTTGACATGGCAAGAAACGCACCAAACATCCTGATATACGGCTCGTACTCCTTCACAACGCTAATATTCCCAATATTCGTCAGCGTCGTAGTATTCGCCAGAGCCGATCGGGTATAGACATACCGAATCGCCATATTTTTCAAAAACAGCGGTACCGCCCTTGCAATCAGATGTTTTTCATTGGAAACATTATAGGAAAACAAATCTTCGAGATGTTCCCTGGTAATCTGCTCCCGCAGGCTCTCCCTGACAATCGCTAACACCTCTGTAAAACTATAGTCCTCTTTTTCCGGTAAAAATTCTGCCGATACCATCGCGAAAAAATTCCTGGTGGTAACCGAGTCAAAAAACGGCCGCAGATTCACCGGAACTGCCGCCCGTATCGGTTTGTCCGACGGCATTTTGTGCAGGCATTCGGTATACACACTGTATATAAATACTGATACCAGATATTCATTAATGCTGACTTCATAACGATGGGCCACTTCTTTTAACGCCTTCACGCTCATCGTTCCATGTATTACGCCAAATTCACCTGCCCGCAGCTTTTCTCCTTTAAACAAGTATGCTTTCTGCGTTTTATAGCCTTTGGCATGGCTCTTTTTATAATTTTTTAAAAAGCTGTCTTCTCTGTTCAAAGAAGTGTCCGCGGACAGATGATCTCCGGTCTGTTCTCCCAGCGCAGGGTGTGCAAGCCGAAGATACTGATACGTCAGCTCTTTTAAAAAATTAATTCCTCCCATTCCGTCTGTAAGTACATGAAATACTTCCAGATTGATGCGTCTCTTATAATAGGTAATGCGAAACAGATAACTGCGGTTACGATTCTGTACAATATACCGGCAGGGATAAGCGCTCTCTTCCCGTACTTTTGGCGCAGGCTTTCCATTTTCCTCAAAATAATACCAAAATACCCCCATCCGAAGCCTTACATTGAACCCGTCAAATTTCGGCAGTACCATATTGAGCGCCTGCTGCAATAAATTTTTATCCACTTCTTCATGCAGGGTAACAAAAATCCGGTAGACATTGCTCATACTTTCTCCCGCAATTACCGGAAACACATGCGCCGTATTATCCAGCTTTTCCCAGCCAATTCTGGCATTGATCCCGTAGCGGCGTTCCTTTTTGAGTGCCTCTTTATATTGCTGTTTCTCAGCTTTCTTTTCCTGCCTTGCTTTTTGCTTTTCTGTTATACGTTGTGCCTTTGCGGCTTTTTTTTCACTATTATCCAATCTAAAAGCCTCCGGTAAAATTCAATATTCATTCCTTTCCTATACTAACATTATCATGTAGTTTCCACAAGTCTGTTTCTGGTAAAATATCTGTATTATAGTAACAGGCAAAGGCGAGCCTGCGGGCAGAGAGAGACCGGCTCTAAGCGTCCCTTCTGCAATCACAAAAAAACAGCATATCACAGCCCCATCCATCCCATGATACACCGTTTTAAAAAAACTTCTTCTTTTTAAAAAACCAAAGACAAACAATAACCACCAGCAAACTAATCCCTGAAACCACCGGATACCCATACTGCCAGCTCAATTCCGGCATATTGTAAAAATTCATCCCATACCAGCCCGCAATTAACGTCAAAGGAAGGCATATCGTCGTAACTACCGTCAAAAATTTCATCACATTATTCTGATGAATTGAAATTTCCGCCTGGTACACATCCTGCACCTGCATGGCATATTCCCGCAACGACACCACTTCGCTCTGAAGACGCTTCACCCGTTCCGAAAAATTCCCGCATCCCTTTTTTTCCCCGGAAAGCAGTTCTGACGCATCCGCCATCTGACTATAATAACAATACAGACGTGAAATTTCTTTTTTAATTGCCAGCATCCGATAATTAAAATGAGCCGTATCTCCCTGCAGAATAATTTCCTCCAGATCTGCGATTTCCCTTTCCAGGGACGCCAGATACAAAATATCATCTTCCATCAAAATCATAAAAAAATCATCCAGGAATTTATCTATCGTATACTTATCCTGAAATATCCTCTGCTGCAGCTTGCAAATCCTGTCTGATATAAAAGATTCCTCTTCTACAAAAATCAGCCTGTCCTTTAAAATATAAACGACAAAGTCAAAACTCCTCTTTTCCTTTTTCTTTACCGGAACATGAAAACTCCCATAAAGATAGGAAACATGCGGTTCTAATTTACAGAAAAAAACATCTTTCTCCTTGCTGCCAAGAGAAAACTCTTCCTGCAGACGCAGTTCTCCGCTCCACTCTTCTTCATCAAAAACAGCGGCTCCACTGCCGCTTTTCTCCCACTCTTCCCGATCTGTTTCAAAGATTCCATTCTCACATATTTTATAGAACATTCCAAAAACCTTCCTTCAAACAGATAAACCAATAAAAATATACCCAAAACGCATACCGGATCAGTGAAAAATCCAGTATGCCCATTGGGTATAGCTATTTGCATTTTCGCTAAAATTATTCAAAAAAATTATATATTTTCAATCTGCCAGTCAATCGGTTCTGCGCCATGAGCTGTAAGAAATGCATTGGCCTGACTAAAATGCCTGCAGCCAAAAAATCCCCTGTAAGCAGACAACGGGCTTGGATGCGGCGCTTTTAAAATCAAATGGTTCGGATTGGTCAGCATCGGTATCTTACTCTGCGCCGGTTTTCCCCAGAGCAGATAGACAATCGGCCGCTCCTGCGCGTTTACAGCTTCGATAATTGCGTCCGTAAACTTTTCCCAGCCTTTTTTCTGATGGGAGTTTGCCTGATGTGCCCGTACCGTCAAAACGGTATTGAGCAGCAGAACACCCTGATCCGCCCATTTTTTCAGATATCCGTTATTGGGTATGTAACAGCCCACGTCATCATGAAGCTCCTGATAGATATTCTGCAGGGAAGGCGGAATGTCTTTCTGGCTTGTCGGGACAGAAAAGCTCAGTCCATGCGCCTGATTGACATTGTGGTAGGGGTCCTGCCCCAGCAGCAGCACTTTTACTTTACTCAGCGGAGTAAAATGAAACGCATTAAAAATGTCCTCTGCCGGCGGATATATTACCGCCTTTCCATACTCTTCCTTTACAAACGTATATAATTCTTTGTAATATGGCTTTTTAAATTCCTCGGAAATCGCATCCAGCCAGTCATTTGAAATCATCGCCATAGTACCGCCTCCTTTGTAAACCCTTTATCTTCTGACTGAAACGCCTTTTTGGGCAAGATAGTTCTTCAGTTCCATAATCTCCAGTTCTTTATAGTGAAACAACGATGCCGCCAAAGCTGCATCTGCCCTGCCTTCCGTCAGGGCATCGTAAAAATGTTCCATAGTTCCGGCGCCGCCAGAGGCAATTACCGGAATCGATACCTGCTTTGCAATCGTTCTGGTCAGTTCTATATCATAGCCTGCTTTGGTTCCGTCACAGTCCATACTGGTAAGCAGGATCTCACCCGCTCCCATCCGATCCACTTTCATAGCCCATTCCACAGCGTCAATCCCTACATCGATCCGTCCGCCGTTTTTAAAAATATTCCAGCCACTTCCATCCTCTCTGCGCCTTGCATCAATCGCAACTACCACACACTGGCTGCCAAATTTATCCGCAGCCTCGGAAATCAGCTCCGGGCGGTTAATCGCAGAAGAATTAATGGAAATCTTATCTGCACCTTCCCGCAGCAATGCCCGGAAATCCTCAACGGAACGGATGCCGCCGCCTACGGTAAAGGGGATAAAGACACGTTCCGCCACCCGGCGCACCATGTCCACAACCGTTCCCCGGTTATCAGAAGACGCCGTAATATCCAGAAATACGACCTCGTCTGCTCCCGCTTTATCATAAGCCGCTGCAATTTCCACCGGATCTCCGGCATCTCTTAGATTGACGAAATTAACGCCTTTTACAACCCTGCCATTGTTCACATCCAGACAGGGAATGATCCTTTTTGTAAACATCAGTCCATCCCTCCCTGAATTTTTGCAAAATTAGACAACATCCGCAGACCTGCCGCGCCGCTCTTTTCCGGATGAAACTGACAGGCAAACAGATTCCCGGATTCCACCGATGCATGGATATGGGTTCCATATTCAACAGAAGCCTTTACAATCGCCTCATCTTCCGCTTTCAGATAATAGGAATGCACAAAATATACATAGGTATCTTCTGGGAGGCCTTCAAACAGCCTGCCCCGATTGGAAAGCTGCAGGGAATTCCAGCCAATATGCGGTATCTTAAGCCCTTCCTGATCCGGTATTTTCAGAATATGGCCTTTTAACAAATGCAGTCCTTCTACGCCAGGGCTCTCCTCGCTGTCCTCAAACAAAAGCTGCAGCCCCAGACAGATGCCCAGCAGAGGCTTCCCCTCTGCCACAGCCTGCTGCAGCATCTTATCTATCTCATAGTTCCGCAGCTGCTGCATTGCAGCTCCAAAAGAACCCACACCTGGCAGAATCAGCTTATCCGCTTTTGCCACTTCCCGTCTGTCCCTGGTTATGATACTTTCTTCTCCCAGAAAGCCTAACGCTTTCTCAACGCTTTTCAAATTTCCCGCATCATAGTCTAATATCGCAATCATATCATGCCTTTCTCGTTCCTGCCTAATCGATAAGCCCAAGCGCTTTTACAGTATGATAAATCCGCTGTGTATACTCCGTACGATCACTCAGTGTATACAACTCCATTGCCGTTTCTTCGCTTACTGCAAACTTCTCTGTCAGCTGTGCCGCAGCCTGATCCGCCAGTATATCATACTCCGCCTGGATCTCATAACCAACCGCATCATCGTAATTCCTGTTATATCTGCCCAACGCACAGACATATGAATCCAATGCCATCTCATATTTGCCAATCTCATAAAGGGCGTCCCCTTTTTGCAGCGCACCCTGTACCGTAGCCAGCAGCAGAAGCTGCTCTCCAAATTCCGTATCTTCGCCTTTTGTCTTCATTCCTGCAATCTGCTGATATGCGCTTACATAATCCCGATCGGCATAAGCGGTATTAGCTGCTGCCATCGCTGTAGAATATCCCGAAAGATTTGCTGTCATCAGTATAAACAGCATAACTGAAAAGCACATAATAAAAATCAGTATCACCGGCGCTTTCGGAAGCGGCGGAGTCAAATCGACTTCTTTTGGTTTTTTGGGCTTTTTGGGCTTCTTCTCTTTTTTGGGCTTGGGTTTCTTTTCTTTCTTGGGCTTCTTTTCTTTCTTGGGCTTCTTTTCTTTTTTGGGTTTCTTCTCTTTCTTTTCCTTTTCCTTCTTCTTGCCTTTTTCTTTGGTCTCTTGTTCCGGCGCTAAGCCATCGAGTTCCGCGGCATCTAATTCCTTTAAAATCTGCAGGTTTTCCTCGGAAATATCCCCATATCCGGAAGCCTCCTCAGGCACCGCCCCGGATTCTTCGGTTTCTTCTGACGCTTCTTCCAATGCATCTTCATCTTCCCCAAAAAGAATCGTTCCAAGTTTCTGAAAAAATCCCATCTTCTGTGATGTATCCGAAGACACAGGCGGTCTGCCCGCATCTTTACGCAGCGCCCTGTCCACTTCATCTGTATTTGACAATTCGGACAACACATCCATGAAATCCTCTGTCTCCTGCAGGACTTCATCCAACGGCGTCTCCATCTCCTGCAGTGGTTCTTCCTCTGTCTCCTGCTGCTTTGGCGGTTCTGTCCAGGTATCGTCTTCTAATGTATTCACTTCGTATTTCAATTCTTCCGTCTTTTTGGCTTCATTTACGATTCCCTCTAAGCCGCCAAAAAAACCATCTTCTGCCGGACTGTCTAACTCCGATTCAAAATCCCTGGCAAAATCACTGATATCCGCATCATTTAATTCCCGTTCAAAATCATCAATAAAATCCGCTCTGTTTCTCCGCCTTTTCCTGTCTGCTTCCGCCTTTCTCTCAGGAGAAACATTATTCAACAAGGAATCAAGATAATCCTCTGTCCTGCTCACAACAGTACCTCCTCTAACTAAACCTATGAAGGGATGTGATGATGCATCACATCCCTAAACTGTCATCTATGACCCCATACGGGCTTCAATCAACCGATCTATCGTCTTAACCAAATCGCCAATCTCCGGTTTGGTCAACTGTGCATCTGCTCCAAGCTTTTCTCCCTTACGCCGCATATCGTCATTAACAAGGGAAGAGAAAATAACAAGCGGTATTGATTTCAATTCTTCGTCGCTCTTCACCAACTTCGTCAGACGGTGCCCGTCCATAATCGGCATCTCGATATCAGTAATAATACAATGCACCATACTGTCCAAAGTCCCTTTTCTCCGGTACTCACAAATACGCTCCCAAGCTTCCTGTCCATTGTCTGTCGCAATCAGCTTTGTATAGCCGGCCTTCTTCAGGCAGTCTGTAAGCATTTTGCTTAAAAACGGGGAATCTTCCGCAATTAATATCGGAGATTCTCTTCGTTCTCTGCCCTGGAATTCTTCAACATCTGAGATCTTAAGTCCGGTCTCCGGGCTGATATCGGTTACAATCCGCTCAAAATCCAGAATCACAATCAGATTATCATTCAGCTTGACTACGCCGGTAGCAACTCCGTCATTGTTATTGATCGTAGAATCCGGTTTGATAATTTCACTCCAGGAAACTCTGTGGATGCCGATTACTTCATCTACATGAAAAGCAACATTCAGTTTATTAAAGTTAGTAATAATAAATAACCCTTTCTTATCGTCTTCCGGTATTCCGATGCTCTGTTTTAAGTTAATCACAGTAATCATCTCATCCCTGGGCATAAAAATACCCTCTACGCTGGGATTGGAGTGTGGGATTGGAGTCACCGGCTGATAGGATAATATCTCGCGAATCTTCGCAACATTGATCCCATAACGGTTATTTCCCAATGTAAATTCCAGTATTTCCAGTTCATTTGTTCCGCTTTCCAATAGTATTGTTGAATCCATAAAGCTTTCCCTCCCGGCAATTATATTCTCTGCTGTTTTGGCACATCTACGGCATAACTGCCGGATGCTGCTGTAATCGGTCCATCCGCCAGGCAGATTACTGCCAGATGGGCACAGTTTTTGAATGCTATCATTATAACATAAATCCTGCTATTGTATATTATTTTTTAAAAAATTTACAAATTTATCGTATGCTGCTCTCCATTTATCGCAGTCTTTAACTGAATATCGGAAACTTCCTGTATATTCTCCGGAATCTGGAAAATCAGCACTGTATTATTTGACGCGCCTGCCGCAATGTCCTCCTGATATGTGGAAAGATCATTGGGAAGAATCGTCGTCTGCGCCGCGGCTGACTGTGTTCCGTTTACCACAACAGAAAAGCCCGGCTTTAAAGACAGCAGATCTACATGCTGATCCTGCCCTGACTGGTTGGCCAGTTCTATCGTCAACACAAGAAGCTGCGTACCTGGCACAGCATCCACTGCGAAAACATCAGACTTCTCATATGTAGCGCAGAGACTGCTTCCCTTGCATACAGCTGAAATACCGCCCAGCCCAAGCGCTTCACCAAGGGATATGGACTCCTCCTGCGGACTGGCCGTATCCTGTACATCCGAAGCGTTCTGCTTATCCGCAGTCTCTGTGTCCTCCTGCTCCGTTGCAGGCTCTTCTGTCTCCTGAGTATCCGCCGCAGGCTCTTCTGGCTCTTCCTCTCCGTCAAGAACCTCCTGCATTACAAATATCTCTCCATCCTGCTGAAAGGTGTTAAACTTTGCCACAGTATGCGAAGCATACCCCACAATGGCAGCCGTCTCCTCCGGCGTCAGTTCGTACAGCGCCTCTCCACAGCCGGAAAGCGCAAAAGACGCTGCCAGAAACACTGCGGTAATCTTTATCTTCCTGTTCTTCATACTCTACTGCCTCCAACTATCTAACGATTACCTTTAGTCTAACATTTTTTCAGAGCATGGGCAACCATTAATTGCTCTTTGTATCTAATTCAAACCAAAATTCCACACCATCCGCATGATTGATCACGCCGCACTCCCGGTGAAAGGAATCCATAATCGCCTTAACAATCGACAATCCAATGCCGCTGCCGCCGTATTCCCGCGTCCTGGCTTTATCCACTTTATAGAATTTGATCCAGATATTGCCGACATCTTCCTCCGGAATAGGGGTACCGGTGTTAAAAACGCTGACGCGGACATAATTTTCCATCTGCGTATATTTGATATCAATCCGTTTCGGTCCCGCCGCATGATGAATGGCATTGCTCAGATAGTTGGTAATGACTTCCTCCACCTTAAATTCATCCGCCCAGACATACATTGGCATATCGGTCTGAAAACTTAACGTAATCTCATTTTGCTTCAGCAGGATCGATGAAGATGAAATAATCCCGCGGATCAGCTCTGTTAAATCAAACCTCTCCAGCATAACCTTGTCATTTCCAAATTCCAGCTGGTTTAAAGTAAGCAGTTTCTTTACCATCTGATTCATCTTATCTGCTTCATCCATAATCACTTCGCAGTAAAACTCCCGGCTTTCCGCATCTTCATTGATGCATTCCTGCAGCCCTTCCGCATATCCCTGGATCAGTGCCAGGGGAGTTTTCAGCTCATGGGATACATTCGAGAGAAAATCTTTTCGCATCTCGTCTATCCGGGTCTTCTTTTCGATATCCATCTGCAGCTCATTGTTTGCGCTTTTCAGCTCGGAAATCGTCTTTTCCAGTGTCTGGGACATCTGGTTAATATGCTCGCCCAGCTGGTCTATTTCATTTTTGGCATTGCCCTGATATTTGACATTAAAGTCCAGATTCGTCATTTTTCTGGAAATTTCGGTAAGTTCCAGAATAGGTTTTGCAATTTTTCTGGAAGCCAGAATGCTGATCAGCATTCCCACAATCACAGCCATAATCCCGATATAACCCAGAAACCGGTTGGAAATCCATGCGCTTTCGCGTATACTCTCCAATGCCGTCCGCATCAGAATCAGATTGCCGTCTGAAAGAGTGCCCCACAAGACCAGGTATTCGGAATCATGTCTGGTATCGGTCTGTCTTTCCAAAACATAATGATTGGTTTCTTCCATAATTTCAGCGGAAGTATCACTCACATCCGCAAACAGCACATCCATAAACTGCCGTTTCAGCGCCTGCGTATCGTTGACCGACGCCCGGATCACGGAACCGTCCGCACTGATAATCAGAATCGAAATATTCCCGTTTTCACAGATTTTTTCAAACCGTACGTCAAACCCGGCGCTGTCCAGCGTTCCGTTGGCGCTCTGTGCGTCAATCACCGCAAAACCGTCCAGCATAGAGTTGCGTTTGTTATACGTATAATAATTTTCCAAAAAAGTCGTATTCAAAAACCAGCACAGTAATACTGTGCCGGCTACAAGTCCCAATATTGTGCCTGTGTACTGCAATGTAAGGGAATGCTTCATCAAAAGCCCACCTTTCCGTTCATGCTGTCTGCCGTCTGCATTCTATTTTAGCAGACATTATGGCTCCCTTCAATTCCTTTCACAATATATACACAATATTTATCAATGTTATTCTAAAAATTCAGTGAGTTCTCTCCCTGACTGCATGATTGACGAATTATCTAAACAGCCGGATCATTTGCTAATGATTCTTTTCCACACATGCCACCCGCCAATAATATAATTATATTTCTTTTCACACCATCAAATACTACAACTTGTTGCTATTATGTGTTCAAAATGTTACTATATTTATAGCTTTTTATAAAAAACGATACATTTTGGAGTACAAAGAAAAGAAACTGCGCTTGATTACGCATTCTATAAAAAAATGGAGGATTTAATCTATGACCAAAAATCTTACGCACAAAAAAAGGGGATACTATCTCATCTATACCGCATTATTTCTCATCATTGCGCTGATTGTATTCCAGCCATATCTTGCAGCCAGGAAAAGCCTGCTCTGGGATTCAGACGGCCTGCGCCAGCATTACATCGCTCTGATCTACATCGGTCAGTGGGGACGTGAAATCCTAAAGAACATTCTGTACCATCATTCAGCTGAAATCCCACTGTGGAACTTCCATATTGGTTACGGTTCTGACATCATTACCACCTTCCATTATTATGTACTGGGTGATCCATTGAATTTGCTGAGTATTTTTGTACAGCCAAAATACACTGAATACTTGTACAGCTTCCTGATCCTTCTCCGTATGTATCTGTCAGGCATTGGCTTCAGTTGTTATTGCTTTTGTATGAATAAAGGCAAAAAAGCAGCTCTTATCGGTACATTCAGCTATGTTTTCTGTGGATATATGCTCTTTGCCGCCACACGACATCCATTTTTTGCTAACGGCATGATTTTATTTCCGCTGCTGCTGACGGGAGCTGAGCGAATCCTATATCGCCAGAAGCCAGCCTTATTTATCAGTATGGTTTTTTTATCTGCCATCAGCAATTTTTACTTTTTCTATATGCTGGTAATTGGCATTTGCTTTTATGTTACTGTACGTTTTTTTACGATAAGCCATACACAGATATTCCGTGAATTTTTTTCTATAATCTTCCGTTTCGCCAGGTATGCCATTGTGGGAGTACTTATGTCAGCAGTTATTCTGCTGCCAGTTCTCATCCAGTTTACAAGCTCAAACCGGACAGGCATTAAGCCGAGCTATCCGCTGTTTTATGATAAGTCCTACTATCTGAACTTCCTTCTGACATTTGCTTCCACCAAAAGGCACGGGCTCTACTTGTGGACTCTGCTGGGCTTTACACTTCCGGCGCTTTTAGGAATCATAGTTTTATTTACTGTAAAAAGACGGCACACTGCTTTAAAAATATCTTTTATACTTACAACTGGAATGCTGTTGTTTCCATTTTTTGGAAGCGTAATGAACGGCTTTTCCTATGTATCAAACCGCTGGTGCTTTATGTATGCTTTTCTGGTTTCTTTCATCCTGGTTACGGTCTGGAATGACGCCAAAGTCCTGTACAAAAAATGCAGCCCCCGACTTCTTTCTGCCGGTTTGCTGGCGATAACGCTTGCCCATATTTGCTTAAACAGCCATGCGTTATATAATTCAAAGCTACTGACTCATTATGTGGATTTTGGAACTGCACTTGGTAAAATCATGGCAACTCCGCCAGAAGCGTTAAATCGGTCTGTTCCACAGGATGAACGTTTTTACAGATATGAAATGGACGATTTTGATATTGTAAATTCAGCCGTACCAATCGGCACAAATGGAATCCAGTTTTATTGGAGCCTGGAAAATCCCTGCATTTCAGAGTATCTGATGGATATGTCCATAAAAAATTTTCAGGTATTTAACTACAGAGATCTGGATCACCGGACTTTCCTCGACACACTTGCAGGCGTAAAATACTTCATTAAGAAAAGCACCAATTACAAACCTTATGGATTCCTTTACAAAGATACTGTTTCTCTAGGACCGGATCGCAGCTATAAAATCTACGAGAATCAGTATGCTCTCCCAATCGCATACACTTATCAATCACAAATTTCATATGAAATATGGCAAAATCTGTCTCCCGCAAGACGTCAGCAGGCTCTTCTGCAGGGTGTTGTTCTGGATGAAACCAATAACAGCTCCCCCATCAGCATACCGGAAATAGAACCTTCCTTTACAGAGCAGTCAATAAACTATACCATTTCCCACAATGAAACGATCTCCAGCCAGTCAGAGAACCGTTTTGATGTAAAGGAAGACGGCGCTGAGCTTACCTTATCTTTCCAGGGATTGGAAAACTGTGAAACTTACCTATTTTGCAAAGGTACACAGATCACAACAGACCATCCAGATCCATTATCTGCAGAAGACAATAATTTTAACATAAACATATCCTCCAATCAGTCTGACAATAAACTGCGGCATATGAATTTTTATCACAAATACAGCACTGGCCAAACAGATTATCTTGTTAATCTTGGATACCATAAGAAAGCCCAGACTTATATCACCATAACATTCCCACGAAAGGGAACTTACCAGTTTGATGATATACAGGTCATTTGCCAGCCTATGAGGGCATATCCCAGCCAGATTAATGCTTTGAAAAAAGATGTACTGCAGAATGAAACAATTGGAACCAACATCGTAACTGGCTCTATAGATTTGAACCAAGATAAAATCCTTTGCTTTTCCATCCCATACAGCAAAGGATGGCGTGCTTTTGTAGATGGAGAAGAACAACCGCTTCAAAAAGCCAATATTATGTATATGGCTCTGCCGTTGTCTAAGGGAACTCATACCATAGAATTGCACTACCGGACACCTGGATTGTTCACGGGAATCATCCTGAGCTGTCTTGGAATGATATTATTTGGTTGTACCACTATTTATGAAAAGAAAAAGCAGCAAATCGCGAAATTCTGTCAATAGCGACACATAACATAAAAAAAGCAACCTTGACTCGTTTATACAGTCAGATTGCTTTTTTGTTTCATAAAGCATTACCAACAATGCCTCACCCATTCACCTCAAATTTGTACCCCATCCCCCAAATCGTCTTGATATATTCTCCACGCTTTCCAAGCTTACTCCTGAGTTTTTTCACATGGGTGTCAATCGTTCTGGCGTCGCCAAAGTAATCATAATTCCAGACATGATTCAGGATTTTGGCACGGGACAGCGCGATTCCCTGATTTTCTATAAAGTAAGACAGCAGTTCAAATTCTTTGTAGCTTAATTCCACACGTTCACCGTCTACCGTTACAAGATGGGCGGCTTTATCCATTACGATTCCGCCGACATCTACCGCTTCTTCATCTGAAATACGGTTCGCCCTGCGCAGAATCGCTTCCACCCGCGCAACTAAAATCTTTGGGCTGAATGGCTTGGAAATATATTCATCCACGCCGAGGTCAAATCCCTGCAGCTCGTCATTTTCATCACCTTTTGCCGTCAGCATAATAATCGGCACCTTAGAAGTCTCCCGTATCTCGCGGCAGACCTCCCAGCCGTTGATCTTCGGCATCATAATATCCAGAATAATCAGGGAAATATCCTTGTCACGGTAAAACATATCCAGGGCTTCTTCTCCGTCTCCCGCTTCAAGCACTTCAAAATTATCGCGGATCAGAAAGTCTCTGACCAGTTTACGCATTCTGCTTTCATCATCTACTACGAGTATTTTAATTTTTTCCATTCTGGCACCTCACTTCTTATGGTTTCTCCGCCTAATTTGGCTCTGCTTCCCGTTCCCGCAGCTGTTTTTCCCGTTCCTCTAATTCACTTTCCCAGTTCTCATATTTTTCAATAATCGCATTTTCATAATTGAGAATGTTCACATTGTTTCTGCTGGTAAGGGTGACTGCAAACATTCCGGCAATCATTAAAATCAAGATAACGCAGACCGTCAGGCTTGCTTTGAACTTTACTTTATAGTCTGCATTTTTTACTTCCGGTTTATGTGCTGTCTTGTGATTGGAAGCCTGGCTGGATTTCTGCCGTTCCTTTGCGCCTGTCTGCTTAGCTGGCGCTCCCTGGCTGGCAATTACCGGAATCGCCGGAATATCCTCGTTATTAATGGAAAGATCTGCTTTCAGATATTCCTGCAGTTCGCTTAAAAAAGCATAACCGACAGGTGTTTCAAACAGCTCCTGTCTGACCAACTGACAGTATACGCCGTATACTACACGCGGATCGTTTAGATCCGCGCTGCTTTTTACAAAGCGGATACCCTCTGCTTCTTTTTGCGCCTTTTCCATCATTTTCCTGTTTGGAAAAGCAAATCCTCCTGTTTCATAAGGTGTTTTCTCCATATTTCCTCCGCATCCTGTTCACTGTTTCCCGGAATCTCCCTGTATCTGATTTGCATCAGACTCCCAGGCCCTGCTCTTTTGCAGGCGGCCTGCCTGAACGATTGCCCGGATTTCAGTTTTTTTCTGTTCCTTGCTGCCAATTTGTTTCATTATAATAAAAATACACCGGAAACGCAATCATTTCCGGTGCAGCCGTTCTAATTGTTCGGAACGTTTTATTATTTTCGTTGCATATTCCGTATACTCTGTCCTTATCCCGCGGTCCAAGGCATCACTGCTCCCATTATACAGCATCAGCACAGTTCCTAAATCTCCGTATTCCCGAAATAACTCTGCCAGATAATCTGCCGCTAAAAGTATATTCCCTCTTGCATCATAAATATCGGAAACCCCAAGGATTTTCATACGGGATTGGTGATACTTCATATTAATCTGCATCAGGCCTTTGCAGTTCCCGTTCTCCGCCCATCGGTTGCCGGAAGACTCCGATTCCATAATGGCCTCCAACAATTCCGGACAGATTCCATAATCATCCCCAATTTCCTCACAATAGGATACATATTCCGGTGGAATAAATGTATCCGCACTTTCCGCAAGAGGCGCGTCCTGCACTGTAAAACAGGCTGCTGTGATTAAAATTAAAAAAAGCGCCTGCTGTGCTCTTTTCTTATACCGCATTATTTTCCTCCAAAATTATCTTCTATTCTATAATTCTATGAGGAAATTTGCTTTTTATACCACATTTTGCATTTTTTATTAAATTTATGCTGCTGTACATGCCCATTGCCAGAATCTGGCACAGGCATTTGCCGGCCAGCCTACAGCAAACCGCGCAGCCAGGGACAATCACATCTTCTGTAATCCGGCCCATTTTTACAAAAAAAGAAAGCAGCTGTCTATCGCTGCTTCTTTTAGGAGAAGGTATTTTACTATGGGGTATAGTAAAAAAGAAATATATATAAGGTATTGGGGGTTTTTACGAGTATTATAATAGCATAGATGTATTTATAAGTGTTCACAAATGATATATTTTTTTCGCCTGTTTTTTGTTCAATATATCCAAATTTGTAATGTACCGAACCACAAACAGATGTTTTTTGCAGGTCATCCAATTAATAAATGCGCATTTATCGTAACAGTCCGGACAGTTCTGCGCATTGAATGCGCTGGCCATACCAAGCTGTGCGGCCAGAAAGCATCCGCCTATTGACAAAACAACAGCCGGAAACCGTTGCTTTTTATGAAAACCACGTATTTCCGGCTGTATTTGCGGATGGACCAGACGGGAATCGAACCCGTGTCCAAAAACCAATCCCCTGTCCTTCTACGAGCGTAGTTTATTCTTTAACATTCCCTCCACAGGACTTGAATAAACACAATTCCTGCTTTAGTAGCTTCATGATACGCCCACATACGCAAAGCTTAATATGTGTCGTTTCCTGCATCGTCGAAGCCTGGCTCCCGGAGTGCAGGTGCCCTGGGTCAGACTGCTGCAACTAGGCAGCGTATGCTAAATTATCGTTAGCGTTTAATTTTAAGTTTGGCATTTGACGCATCCCATGCGGCTCGCTTCTCCAGCTTCATAATCCCTGTCGAAACCTTTACTGGCCCTGATATCTGAATTATTATATCGGAAATTCTCCAAACAATCAACTGTTTAATAGAGATTTTTTACTTTAAACATTCGCTCAGACTCTCTTCTCTGATCTTTTCTGGCAATATCCTGTCTCTTATCGTAAAGTTTTTTACCACGCGCAAGCGAAATCTGTACTTTTACAAGGCTGCCTTTGAAATAGACTTCAACCGGAACCAGTGTATATCCTTTTTCCGCAATTTTCTGCTGCAGCTTTACAATTTCTTTTTTGTGCATCAGAAGTTTTTTGGGCCGCAGCGGATCTTTATTAAAAATATTCCCTTTTTCATAGGGGGAAATGTGCATTCCATAAATAACGACTTCCCCCCGTTCGATTTTTACATAAGCTTCTTTAATACTGCATTTGCCCATGCGCAGGGATTTTACTTCAGTTCCGTGCAGGCTGATACCCGCTTCGTAATTCTCTTCCAGAAAATAATCATGTCTCGCTTTTTTATTATTGGCAATCAGCTTGATACTGTCTTTTCCCAAATCGATCTCCCCTTTCCTGAATTCTGCGTACAATAAGCCAATCCCGGCCGGCCGCGCCTGCTCAGATGCAGCCGTTTGGACAAACCTGTGTATCCTCTGCGCCAGCCATACCAGAACGCGGCGTTTATCTGTCAGTCCTCTTCCTGCACCAGTTCAAAATCAATGGTACGCTGCAGGGAATCCGTGGCTGCAACAAGAACCTTCACCCTCTGCCCCAGTTTATAATGGCGGTTCGTCGCGTTCCCCACCAGCTCATAGGTGTTTTCCACATATTCGTAATAATCATCTGTCAGTGAAGTAACATGCACCAGCCCTTCAACCGTATTCGGCAGTTCCACATACAGCCCCCATGCGGTGACGCCGGAAATTACGCCTTCAAATTCTTCCCCGATATGATGGGACATATACTCCACTTTTTTCATTTTTTCCGTTTCCCGCTCCGCTTCGTCTGCACGCCGTTCTGTTTCGCTGGAATGTTTCGCCACTTCCGGCAGAATTTTTTCATAGTGTTCTATCCGCTGCTCATTCATCCTGCCCCTCAGGCAGTCCTTGATAATACGGTGAATCTGCAGATCCGGATATCTCCGGATTGGCGAGGTAAAATGGCAGTAATATGAGGCTGCCAGGCCAAAATGCCCTGTGCCGGTTTCGGAATACTTTGCCTGCTTCATGGAACGCAGGGTCAGACGGCTGATTAACGCTTCCTCCGGCGAGCCCTCAATCCGCTGCAGCAGCTTCTGCACTTCTTTTGGATGGATCTCTTCCGCGCCCAGATGGATAGAATAGCCAAAATTATTGATAAACATAGCTAGTTTGCGGATTTTTTCATTATCCGGGTTATCATGTGTACGATATACAAACGGAACCTGCTGCCAGTAAAAATCCTCCGCCACCGTTTCATTTGCAATCAGCATAAAATCTTCAATGATTTTAGTCGCCACATTCCGTTCATAAGGTTTGATCTCTACGGGATGCCCGTTTTCATCCAGCAAAATCTTTGTCTCCGGAAAGTCAAAATCAATCGAGCCGCGGCTCATACGCTTTTTGCGAAGAATCTCCGCAAGCTTTTGCATCCGTTCAAACATCGGCACAAATGCTTCGTATTCCGCCCTTGCCTCCACGTCCTGATCTTCTAAAATCTTTTTAACATCGGTATAGCTCATGCGTCTGTCCACACAGATAACCGTTTCCGCTATTTTGTGGTCGATTACCCTGCCTTTTTCATCAATGTTCATAATGCAGCTCAATGCCAGGCGGTTTTCTCCCTGATTTAAAGAACAAATACCATTAGACAGCGCATGGGGAAGCATGGGAATTACCCTGTCTACCAGATACACACTGGTACCGCGTTCTAACGCTGTTACATCCAGAGCGCTGTGTTCCTGCACGTAGTTTGTCACATCCGCAATGTGTACGCCCAGCTGATACATCCCGTTTTCCCAGGTAAGGGTAACCGCATCATCCAGATCCTTTGCGTCTTCCCCGTCAATCGTCACTGTCTGCCAGTCCCTGATATCCATCCGGCCCGCCATATCTGCTTCCGACACATCTTTTGCCGCCCGCGCCGCCTGATTTAATACCTTTACCGGAAATTCCACCGGAAGATCATAATTTTTGATCAGGGAAAGAATATCGGTTCCGGGATCGTTGCTATGCCCGATAATCTCTATGATTTTCCCTTCCGGATTTCTGCCCTCTTTTCCATAGTCTGTAATCTCAACCACTACTTTATGGCCGTTTACAGCTCCCTTTGAACGCTCCTTCGGAATAAAAATATCTTTGTTGATCTTCCCATCGTCCGGAATTACAAAGCCAAACGTCTTGCTTTCGTCATAAGTTCCAACCAGCTGCTGTTTGCCATGGGAGAGGATTTTTACTATCCTGCCTTCCCGGCGTCTGCCGGATGAACGCGGGCTGACGGCTGCCTGCACCATATCCAGATGAAACGCACCGTTAACATGTTCCATCGGAATATAAATATCTTCCTCGCCATCCTCCGTCTCCACAAATCCGTAACCGCGCGAATGGCCAATAAAAACGCCTGTGACAGAATGGCCTTTCGACTTAAAGTATTTGCCTTTTTTAGATACTTCGACTTTGCCTTCTGCAATCAGGGCATTCAGGACTTCTTCCAGTTCCCCTCGCCCGCTCTTTGGAACAGAAAGCAGAATCGCCATTTCTTTCAGTTTCATTGGAACATAGATATTGTCGCAGATTAATTCATAAATTAATTTTTTCCTTTTTTCCAATTGTTTTGTTTCCATACGAATTGTTTTCACCACCTTTTATAAGTCCTTCAGAAGAAGTCCAAAAAACTTTCCAATTGATATAAAAAAAGCTGCCGGTTCCCGACAGCCTTATCATTAAAAACTTCCAATATTCAGTATTGCAGAAATCACTACAAACAGGAAAACCAAAGCCTTGGTACTCTTTACCAGAATACCCTCCATGGAACGGCCTTTGTTCTTGCCCCAATAGGTATCCGCTGCACCGGAGATGGCTCCTAATCCCGCTGACTTGCCTTCCTGCATCAGAATAATCACTGTCAATGCCAGACATATTAAAATATATACTACTGTTACAATTGTCTTTACTACTGCCACGGGTGTTACCTCCTGCTCTCAAAACTTTTACTAGTATATCATATGCCTGTTCTTTTTTCAACAACAATTTTAATTTTTTACAAATATCTTTTTTCCTGGGTAGCCCGCCGTCTCCCCGAGTTCTTCTTCAATCCGCAGAAGCTGGTTATACTTTGCCACTCTGTCTGTTCTGCAGGGAGCGCCTGTCTTGATCTGCCCGCAATTTAAGGCAACTGCCAGATCCGCAATGGTGGTATCCTCTGTCTCACCGGAACGGTGGGAAACAACAGCCGTATACCCGGCTCTGTGCGCCGTCTGGATCGCTTCCATTGTTTCTGACAGCGTTCCAATCTGATTTAATTTGATCAGAATCGAATTGCCGCAGCCCTTCTGGATTCCTTTTTTCAGACGGGAGGTATTGGTAACAAACAAATCATCCCCAACCAGCTGCACTTTATGCCCCAGGCATACCGTCAGTTTCTGAAATCCCTCCCAGTCCTCCTCATGTAATCCGTCTTCAATCGAACAAAGGGGATATCTGCTGCAGAGTTCTTCATATAAAAGGATCAGCTCTTCACTGCTTCTGGTAACAACCATACCCGCCCGTTCACTTTCCCCTTCAAACAGATACAGCCCCTTTTTTTCCTGATACAGCTCTGAGGCTGCCGCATCCATTGCAAATACAATATCCCTGCCACAGTCATATCCGGCTGCTTCCACTGCTTTTGTCAGGTAATCAAAAACCTCAAACGCATCCTTTAAATCCGGGGCAAAGCCTCCCTCGTCGCCAACTGCCGTAGCTTTCTGATCGGCTGCTAAAATCTTTTTCAGGGAATGATAGACTTCCGCCCCCATACGCAGGCCTTCCTGAAAAGAGTTTGCCCCTACAGGCATAATCATAAATTCCTGAAAATCCACCGTATTTCTGGCGTGTTTGCCTCCGTTTAAAATATTCATCATGGGAACCGGAAGCGTATGGGCAAACGTTCCTCCCAGATATCGGTACAACGGAAGATGCAAAGCGCATGCAGCCGCTTTTGCTGTTGCAATAGATACGCCAAGCAGGGCATTGGCGCCTAACCGCTTCTTGTTGTCCGTACCGTCTGCGTTGATCAGGATGGTATCGATTTCCATCTGATTTAGGGCGTCTCTTCCTATCAGCTCTTTTGCTATTTTCTCATTGATATGGGAAACTGCTTTTCTGACGCCGTTTCCCCCATACCGTTTATCCCCGTCCCGAAGCTCTACCGCCTCAAACTGCCCTGTAGAAGCTCCGGAGGGAACGGCGGCTCTCTGAACTGTGATACGTTTTGTCGCATGGTTTTTTACAATGACTTCTGCCTCTACCGTCGGATTTCCTCTCGAATCCATAATCTCCCGTCCATGTACCCCTGTAATTTCCAGAATGCTTTTCATACTAAGATATGCTCCTTTGCTTTTTTCTTAGTATTCCACAGACAGGCAAAAATTATGTAACCGTTTGGCCTTCCGGTTTCACAGTACAGAATCCGTCCCATTTAAAGTTTGCCAGCGGCAAAGGAACCGGATTCCTGGCTATTCTGCTTCATGGATATAAAATTCGTATGTCGCCCGGTTTTTTTTCAGATAAGAAGCATGCACATTCCGCTTCTCTGCCTGCCGCGGGGTCAGGCTGGGAAGTCCGGTCAGATACGAATATGCCTGCTGCTTATTTTGGTATTCTGTCAGGAACATTCTTCTTTCGTATTCTTCCGCAACTTCCTGTCTGCGCGCTTCGTCTGTCTTCCCCTGCAGCACGCACCAGATAATTTCCCCAAGAGAACGGGCGTCCGCCAGCGGATCAAACTGATGCACAAATGCAATCCCACAAATATAGGCATACTTTTCCAGACTGATATCATATTTCATGGAAAGCCGCTTTGGCAGAAATTTGCTCGCATCGCAAAACTGCCAGCCCTCCAGCTCCTGCGTTACAAATCTTTTCAACAGATCTTCGTCCTGTTTTCCAAGAGAAATATATAACCCGGGCTGGTATTCTTCATGAGCCGCCAGAAGATCTTCCGTGATCTCCGCCATTGATTTTCCATTGCACTGCAGCATCTTTTTATCATATCCGATATGTTCTAACTGTTCCCGCCACAAATCGTATTCATCCCCGCACCAGACCAAAGCCCGATAACGCCCGATTTCCTCGCCGCCCCGGCGGAAACTGATTCCAATCGCCACTGGCACATTGTGCCGGCTGATCCGTTCATTGCAGAATTCCAGATCAAAATATGCCGCTGTCATATTCTCTGTGATATCTGTTATTCCTATCTTTCCTGTTGACTTCATCTTATTGACCTTTCTACTGTATCTGCACACTTCTTTCGGTACTGGCAGACAAACCAAACGGCATTACTGCAGAGACATCACTGTATAAAGCCCGCTTTCGTCCATTTCATATTCAAAAGAGATTGTATCGCCAACTGCATATTTGACAATCTCAATCAACGTAACATCCGCCAGGTTAACATCAAAGATTTCTTCTTTATTTTCCAGGCAGATATAGTAATGTGTTGTCCCTTCTATTACAACTGGCGCAATCGAAGCAATCCGTCCTTTCGCTGTCTCAAATATGCCTGTCGCGTCGCTTTTGGTAATGCCATTGGTGGTAAGAAGTTTGACATAAGCTTTTTCACATTCCTGCACCGTATCCCCGATGGCTACCCACTGGTATTTCTGAACGTTTACCATGGCATATTTTTTTACCAGGCCAGCGCCGTCCTTTAACGCCATAAAATACGTCGGCTCGCCGGAAATATTTAACAGCAGCGGGAAGGTAGCCTGATAGCCCAGGTTCTGCACCTGCCCTTCCGCGGAGGACATCGCCGAATCCTCAATCGCGCCTTCCACCGTATAGAATTTGGTCTCCATCGTCCGCTGGTTCATCAATACAAACCCCACGTTGGACTGATCCCCGCTGACAGAAGTTACGCCTGTATAGACCCATACATCATCTTCTAAGGCAATGTAATTGTATCCATTCGTAGTCTGAAGGCAGTCCTTTTGTCCTAAAATACTGTTAAAATACCCATGTTTTAAAATACCATAATAATTGTAAAGGCCGGTCAGAAGCTCTGCGGAATATACTTTATCCACCCAGGTCGGCACATCTTCCACTGCATAATCGACGCATTCCCCGGTAATCGCATTGCAGAGTACCGCTCTTCCTATGGTTTGTCCGCCGAACAGCCCGATGTTAAATTTTTTCACCGGACATACCCAGTAGGGTGTTCCTTCATCGTCTATCTCGAAAAATATCTGATTGTCGAATATATAGGTCGGATAGTGAAAACGCAGATGCCTGTAAATATTGCGGTTAAAATATTCCGCCTCGGAATAGCGGATTCCCGCGGATAATTTCACGCATTCCGTGTTCTGGGTTGCCATATCAATCCGGATATAAGCCGGAATCCCCTGGCTCTGGTTGGTCAGCCACTTGATTGCGCTGGCATATACTAACGGCGCAACACGAACCGGAGTTCCCTGATAATTGATCTGAGTATACTCGCTGCTTACTTCAAACTGGGATACCATATCTACCATACTTCCCATTTTCCGGTTTCCAAGAAGCTCCGCGGAGCTTTTATCCAGAAGCGGAATCGTATTGTAACTGACTTCTTTGATATCCCTGGAAAAATCGCTGTTTTCTACTGTAAGCAATTTCTGGTATTTCGCGGCATTGACAATCGGTGAGGACAAAACAGAACCGATAAAATATACAAGTGCAGTCAGTACAAATGCCGCGATTCCGACTTTTGCCAGCTTTAAGCTTCCCACTGCATCTTTGATCCCCCGTCCGTCTTTCAAATTAGTAAGACTGAATTCTTTTCTGCCTTTTACCAGCACATAGAACACCGTCAGCGCTGCAATCAGGAATAACAAGCACTGCCAGAATCCTGCAGAGTGTATATTAATTGCCGGGATCGTAACATAATAATACACACCGAGCACAATCAGCAATACAACTGCAACTACAAATCTCTTACCTGCTTTTTTCATGGCATTTCCTCCTTCTCGTCCATGTCCTCTGGACATACAGGTATGCCTTTAGGCATTTCCTCCTTCTCGTCCATGTCCTCTGGACTTATTCTTCTATGAATTGCTCCAGGGCTTCCCTGTCTACATCATCCAGAAGGTACCTGCGGCCTCCTGCGGCAGGTTTGATATGCTCTTCCTGCATCCGCCGGTTCATCTGGCTGATTTCCTCCCAAAACTCCTTTGCAGAGAGCAGCTGGCAGCCTGCGCCCCGTATAATTACCCGCTCAAGCCCATCGGAGGTCGCAACGGTTACATGATACTTCCTGGCATTTTCATGGGCAAATTTTTCAATATAGGCATCCGCCGTTTCTGCTTCCTTTGTATATACCACATGTATATTATGATAGTCAAAATATTCTGTCTTGTGGCCCTCTACCCGGTATGCGTCAAATACTGCAATCAGATGACATTTTTTCATCCCCTGATAATTGCAGAGGATATCCAGCAGCCTTCCCCTTGCTCCGTCCATGTTCGTTACGGAAAGATCTTTTAGTTCTTCCGAGGCATATATAATATTATACCCATCTACCAGAAGATATTCTTCCTTTGGTTCTTGTGGTTTTCTTCTGGGATACGAAACTGCCGGCGCTTTTTCAGCTGTCAGCCCGCGGCTTGTCTTATAGCCTTTTTTTGGCAGGGACTTGTCCCTCCTGTTTGCGCCAAATGTTTTTGCCAGAATGGAATCCACTTCTTCTGCATCGATCCATTCTTCCTCATATACCCTCTGCAAAGCAGCTGCCGCTTTTCCATCATGCTCCCAGGACTTTTTGTGCAGAACGCTTTCCACATGCATAAATTCCGGCACCTGATCCCAGTCCACAAGATACCCTGCGCCATGGGCACAGAATACGGATCCGGTGGGGTTGGCCAGATCTGCTTCTGCATCATACCCAATTTCCGCGATCACTTCCTTTGGATTGTGACAGATATCATATCCGCCATAGCTTAAAAACAGCCTGCCGCTTCCCCTGGTATAAGCAGCCAATTCTTTTGCGTATTCCTGCATAACAGATACCGGGGCTTTTCCGGTAATTACTGCTATTCCATCCCGAATTGCCGGACGTTCCATGCTGCCGTGCCGCAGTTGTAAATCAGTCATTGCATGGCCCAGAAACGCTTCCGGCACTTCTAAGCGGTATTCGTAGTAAGGTTCTAACAGAATGGATTCCGCCTGCTTTAAGCCCTGCCGTACTGCCCGGTAAGTTGCCTGACGGAAATCGCCGCCCTCTGTATGCTTCTGATGGGCTCTGCCTGCTGCCAGGGTAATCCGGATATCTGTAACAGCGGAACCCGTCAGTACGCCAACATGCGTTTTCTCCTCTAAATGGGTCAGAATCAGCCGCTGCCAGTTTTTATCCAGAATATCTTCGCTGCAGCCCAATTGAAACGTAAGGCCGCTGCCCCGTTCTCCGGGCTCCAAAATCAAATGTACCTCCGCATAATGGCGCAGCGGCTCAAAATGACCGACGCCCTCCACGGTATTTGCAATCGTTTCTTTATAGAGAATATGCCCGGTGTCAAAACCAATCTCCACACCAAAGCGATCCCGAATCTGCCTTTGCAAAATCTCGGTCTGGACTTCTCCCATCACATGCACCAGAATCTCCTGATGCGCCTCGTTCCAGTCTACGTGAAGATTCGGCTCCTCCTCTTCTAACTGCCGCAGTTTGGGCAGCATCTGTACGGCATCGACAGTTTCCGGCAAAAGAAGCCGATACGTCAGAACGGGATCTAACAGCGGCGCAAAGGAAGCCTGTTCGATTCCAAGCCCCTGACCCGGCCAGGTCTTTGTAAGCCCTGCTGCCGCGCAGACTTCTCCAGCGGATACTTCCCCTGCGGCTTCATATTTTATGCCGGAATAAAGCCGCAGCTGATTGACTTTCTCCCCATTCAATACAGTTCTGGTCTTCAGGCTGCCGCCTGTGATTTTCATATAGGTCAGTCTGTTTCCATTCTCATCCCTTGCGATCTTAAATACTTTTGCGCCAAATTCCGGCGGATAAGCTTTCTGCAGGGTGTAGCAGCAGAATCCCTGCAAAAACTCCGCTACTCCCTCCATTTTCAGCGCAGAACCAAAATAGCAGGGAAACAGCTGACGCTGCGCAATCATATGACAGATTCTGTCATGCTCTACCGCTCCGGTTTCCAAAAAAAGCTCCAACGCCTCTTCACCGCACATGGCAATTTCTTCGTAAAATTCCCCGCTGCCGGTATCCTGAAAAGAAATGCAGCTGTCAGAAAGCTGTTCTTTTAACTCTGCCATCAGCCGCGGCGCAGCCGTTCCCGGCTGATCCATTTTATTGATAAACAAAAATACCGGGATCTGGTATTCCTCCAGTAAACGCCATAGCGTCTTTGTATGCCCCTGCACGCCGTCTGCGCCGCTGATTACCAGAATCGCGTAATCTAATACCTGCAGGGTACGCTCCATCTCTGCGGAAAAATCTACATGGCCGGGGGTATCCAAAAGCGTAATGGTCAGTTCCGGCAGTTTTATCATCGCTTGTTTGGAAAAAATCGTAATGCCGCGCTCCCGTTCCATAATATCCGTATCCAGATACGCGTTCTGCTTATCCACCCTGCCCATTTCGCGTATGGTTCCGCTGATGTATAACAGGCCTTCGGAAAGAGTGGTTTTTCCTGCATCGACATGGGCCAAAATGCCGGCGCAGATATGGTTTTTATAGGAATCTGGTTTATTTTCAGATGTTTTTTCCATCGAAAATGCCCCTTTCTGCTGTCTATCATAGTACATTCCCTATCATAGCACAAAAAGAGGCGTTCGTCGATAAATGTTTGAATAGGTTATAAATCTGTGTAACAGTTCAACCTGCAACTGCACATTTGCTGCGCAGTTAGCAGCCGATAAAGCAGAATTGCCAAGAATCCGGCTCCTTTGCCGCAGGCAAACTTTAAATGAGCTGGATTCTGAGATATTGTACGCTCTTCAAACATCAACTGAAATGTATACGATATTACCTGTGGCGTAATCGCGTCTCCTGTGGAAATATCTACTTTAATGGGTGTACGCATGCTCTCCAACTGCGCCTCCAAATTTATCCGAATACCGCTGTACTCTGCTTCATCCATTATTTCAGAAGCATTTTTAATCGTAAATGTTATTCCGTCATCTATGGCTATAATAATAATAATTTCTTCGATAATATCCTTTGCGGTTTCAATTTCCAGCGGCAGTTTTTTTACAGTTGCGTCAATATCCAATGTTGACCGGATATCTATGCCAACCATAGCTGACACCAGCATTCCACCTTTTAAAATAAAGTTTTTCCGATATTTTGACAATGAAATCCGTTCCAAAAATCGTTCCATCACATAATTACGAATCATAATCTGCGCCTGTGTACTATCTCCTTTTGTCAAATTCCTTACCAACGCCTTTCATTGCCTTGATGTCCTAATCATGAGAGTAATACCTCCAGATACTGCCTCAGAACTTTCTCCACATGGAATTCTTTTGCATAGCGCATAAGCTGTGGAAGATTTTTTTCTCTGCTTCTTATATATACATTTAACGCACTCCGCAAATCCTGAATTTCTATATTACTCCGGCTGCGCAGCTCAGCCTCTTTGCATCCCAATCACATACAGGCAAAACTGCCCTTTCTCTAAAATCATATATTCCTGGTACAATTTAAACTTCGGATGAAGCCGGAGCTGCTTTTTGATAAATCCAGCTTCATTGGAATACAGAATCATCATGCCGTCCGGCGCCAGCAGTTCTTCTGATTTTTTGAAAAACCCCGCGTAAAAGGCATCCTGCTCTTCCTTGGTCCGCTTTCCCCGAACCGGCAGATTGGCAATAATCTCATCAAACGGATAACTGTGTTTAAAATCCAGATAATCCCGATTGATAAAATTCACCTGCATTCCGGCGGATTTTGTATTGCGCCTTGCTTTTTCAACCGCCTCTCCAAATGTGTCAATGCCATATGCCATTCTGACCGGCAAAACCCGATCCCGTTCAACAAGCATCGTTCCCACGCCGCAGCAGGGATCTAAAACCTGAGCCTGCTCCTTTAAATACGGCCTCGCAAGTTCAAAAAACATTGCCGCCGCTGACGGCTGAATCGAAGCGGCTATTGTTTCCCGGCGGTAGGAAAACCGATCCATTGGTATCGTAAACATTTTTAAAAATACATGGATATTCTGCTCTTTATCCGGCAGCAGCCGAATTTCAAATTCATATTCATCCGGAGCGTTAAGCAATTTGCGATCGCTTTTTTCCTCTATCACAGCTGCTGCTCGTTTTAAATAGCGGCTTCTTTCCTCCAGAGAAAAACCGCCCTTTAAGTCCAGCCGGAACTGAAACGGCCCTGGTTCCCTGTGGCTGCGCTCTATGACAGAAAGCAGTCTGGACTTTACAATGGCTTCTCCAAGCGCTTCCGGTCCGTCCTCCATGGAGACTTTTTCCGAAAGGCGGATAGGAAACAGCAATTCCCGGAATGTACGGATTTTCACAATCGGTCTGAGATCCTCCACAATCGCCTGTACGCCAAGAGACGATAATTTCTGGCGGCACGGGGGAAGCTGATCCGCTGTCAGCGCAGCGTATTGGGGATTTGTAATCAGCAGAATAAGGAACTGATTGTCCCATCCGGTAAACTTATGACGTCTTGTGAGCCCTTCGCTGCGGAAAATCCGCTCCAGGGCATGCAGTTCTTCCCGGACATGCTTCTTTTCCGCTTCTTCCGGTTCCCTGCGGCACAGCATCTCATACTGATCCCTCAGTTCTGACAGATATGGATATGCATTCGTCTGTTCCAGCGCCTGCAGAAGAGAGCCCCTGACAAAAAGCGTCTGTTCTTTCTGATAGGCATGATAAATCGCTTCCGCTGCAGCTTCAACTTCCAGATCTCCCAGCAGCGCCGCTGCATTTTTACGGATTTTCGGATCTTCTGATAAAAGAAGCTGCACAATTTCACTTCCATCGCCGATCAGTTCCCGGACATGCCGATTCGCTTCCTCTGTTTTTATTTCTGCACGAAGCTGGCTTAACGCTTTGCGCACATCTTCCTGACGTTTTATCTGCTCTAACAATTTTTCTATCATACGCTTTTCCTCCTGCTCTTTCCTCGCTGTTTCTGCTGCTGCGTACAATTTTATATCGTAAACAGACAGCCTTCTTCTACTCCTGCTCTTCTGGCTCCGTCTCTGTTTCTGTTGTTCCATACTGTTCTATGTAACGGACGATATCCTCTTTCAGTTCCTCCCATGCCAAAGGAAATTCCACAAAATACTTAGGGCATGATTTTCCCGTTACATCATAATGCCGGATCACATCGTCAATGTCTAGATCATACCGCCCCACCAGCCATGCTGTCAAATGTACCAGCGTATTATAAGTAGCATCTGCAAATTTTCCCGTTTCATCCGGTATACAGCATTCAATGGCAATTGTATCCACATTCCGGTCATTCGACGCATATGCAATTTCACTGCAGGGAATGCACTGCACTAGTTCCCCTTCGATTCCAATTACAAAATGACTGCTCGCATATGTTTCTCCCGTCAGGCTCAGCCCCTCAAAATAATCCCTGTTCTGCATAGCTGTCGTCCCCGGATTAGCCGTATAATGAACTACAATTCCCTTCACCTGTTCTAACGGAGTCCCCGGCCTTGAATATTCATTGACACTCAAAAGCTGCACATCATACTCCGGCGGCGTCTGCACAATCTTCTTAGGCAGCGGAACATCCGCCTTCACAGGTTCCGTCTTTCTGCCTCTTACAAAACGAACGATTTGGCAGCCCATAACCACTGCAATCACTATGCATACAAAAACAATCCCCAGTTTCAGCAACAGTTCCTGTCTGCGCCTTCTCCTTTTTACCGCACGTATCAATGCCTGCCTTCTTTCGTATTCCGAAAATTCTCTTCTCACTGTTTCATCCATATATCCATAATCCTTTACTATACCTTTTTCCAAACTGTTCTCTCTAGTAACCGTTTCACATAATTGACTGCTAACCGCGCAGCTGCAGGCTGAACTGTCTGTTACTACCTCTATCATACAGCAAAACGCATAAAGATGCATCATTTTTATTTTTTAAAAATCATTACGGTTTACTTTTTATGTGTAAAGAGGACGGCTCGCGTATGCGCGAGTGGTTTGCGTGACCGCTGATGCAGTCGTCGGGCACTCTGCGTG
>CAJUPF010000026.1 GCA_910588565.1 uncultured Lachnospiraceae bacterium | reverse complement strand
CATTACAATATTCAAGTGATTCCATTCAAAGAGTTATTGAACTCTATAAAAGACAAACAAATATTTCTTTTATTATTGCCTTTAGCGGTTATCGAAAATCCGGATAAAGATGAAGCAACAAAAATCATATCAAATGCTTTGCAGGGAATCTTTGATAAACGCTTATGCAGTCAATATGCAAAATGTATTGTAAATGGCTTAATGTCAGATGAGTGCAAATGCAGTAATTATATGTAAGACTATGCATTTTATTTCAAATTTTAAGCAGTGAGAACACTTTTCCGAAAAAAGTTACACGATCAAATTGATTAAAAGTATATTTTTATTTATAAGAAAATGATGTATCATAAAAACAGTTACAAATTCTATAATAATTGGAGGTAAAAATGATTTTATACAGACCTGTTGGCACGAAAGAGTTAAAGCTAATAGAAAAGAGCAATTACTGTAAATTTCCACCCAGATTACCAGAACAGCCTATTTTTTATCCTGTGCTAAATGAACGGTATGCAACGGAAATTGCGTCTAAATGGAATGTAAACTATAATGATGATCATAGAGGTTATGTCACCAAGTTTGAAGTTGATGACAATTATTGTAAACAGTTTGAAGTGCATCAGGTTGGGGATGAATATCATAAAGAACTATGGGTTCCATCCGAAAGATTAGAAGAATTTAATGAACACATTATAGGAAAAATATGTATTATCAGCGAGTTTTCAAACAACTGACTTCCCATTTATAAAACAGCCGGCAAACAAATCCCAACTACCTGCCTCCACCAGCAGACAGCAGAATATCCCACCTAAATCCCTGAAAAATCCAGGCTGGCTCCTCACATAAATCCCTGGAATACCCAGTCAGGAAACAGAGAAGGGGGCAGCTGCCCCCTTCTCTGTTTCCTGACGTGGCTTCCCCAAAATGTAACACCCCCGCCTCTTACGGCGATATCACCTTCGCAAGAATATCCGCCAAAGGCTCCATTGCATTCATCGCCTCCTGTACCGTATTCGTCTGCGCGCCCACCTCCACCAGCAGAGACTTGGGACAATAATGCATATTATACCGATACCCTTTCAGATAAATCATCCTGGAAAACCCCGGATAATACTCATTCGCCGCAATCTGCATCTGCAGCGAAAACGCCAGATTATCCTGTATGTACGGATTTGGCAGATAACTGATATCTCCGTTTGCCGTAGTCCGGCTAAGCCCGTTAAAAAACATAATGCTTGCCGTCTGCTTTCCCTGTACATCCGTCACAAGATGCGTCCCCTCCGCAACCCCGTCACGATGCAAATCAATCACAATTTCAATACTCGGATTCTCCTTTAATATCTGCTCTACCGCAGGCCCTGCCCTTGAGTAGGCATTATCCCTGCTTTCCACATCATACTCTCCCGTATGATGCAGCACATGAAATCCATAGCCTTCTAAAAGCTGCGTTAAATATTCTCCCAATCCCACAACAGAAGTCGATGCGTCCCCTGGCACGGAATCTGCAAAATACTCCTGGGAATGCGTATGGTAAATCAAAATCTGCGGTGCCTGCGCATCATGGGTCAGTTTCATGCTCCGGCTCAGTAAATCCGCCGCGTTCAGCTGGCTGCTGTTAATCGTAGTCGTCCGGTCCACAACGTAAAAGTTCTGAATCAGATAATCAAAATCATTCAGTTTTTCCGCCGCATACGTCACTACCGGCGTCTGATTCGGCACAAACACACCGGAAGCTGCATGTTCTTCCGGCTGGCCATCCGCTGCAGCCTCAACAGGCGCTGCTTCTTCCGGCGCAGCTTCCACAAGCTGTTCGCCCTCTTCCATCCCGGAAGCTGCCGGTTCGCCAGAGGTAATCAGCTCCCCTGTATTCTCATCGACATAATTCTCATCCGCTGCTTCTCTGGCAATAATCGTTTCGTATGAAATCTCACTTTCCATCTGCGTTGCATAATTTTCAGCATCCGTAACGTACCCATAAACAGGAACTGATTTCATCACCCAGCCCATCAGCCGTTCTAATGCGCTTACTTCTTTTTTTTCATAAAAAACAGAAGGCGACGCTGATTTTAACATCACAAGATATGCCTCGCTCTTTGCCTGTCTGCCCACCATATCCAAAAGAGAATCCTCCTGTGCCAGGCCGCCGAACGACAGGCAGATACACAGCAAGGCAATGCTAAGGACTGCCGCCGCCGTTTTTTTCTTATTCCTCTTATAATACCTTTTTTTGGAGAGCAGAGGGTATCTGGACGGCATTTCCTTATCCTGGTTCATCCTATTAAACATCGAAGAATGGCCGGAAGACCGCTTATGATCGCTTATCACCCGGAGCATCAAGGGATGCCTGGAGAACTTTTTTTTACTACTGCCATGTAACATCCTGGAATAGCGAACAGATCGTTTCCCATACTTCCATGAATGTCTGAAAGATTTTAGCCTTTTTTTCACACTAATATACCACACTCCTGCCACTTAAATATATACGCGTGGACAAGCGATTTATACCGAAAAAAATAAGGTTTGGGGCTTCTATGGAAAAAAAGCCATGTTAATTCCTTCTGAAATAGTATAGCTAAGACGCTTTACGGATTCATCAATATCCTTTGGCGTTACAAACATGGTATTTAAACTGGGAGACAGCAATTCGCGAATCAATTCATACTTTTCCGCCTCTTCCAGGCAGCTGATGGATTTGCCCAGCTCCTCTAGCTTTCTGGTTTCTTCCATGGCCGTCACCAGATTGCTCATCGTATCGCTGACAATTGTCACCGCATCTACAACCGTCGGAATTCCTATGGCTATCACCGGAATCCCCATACTCTCCCGGTTTAACGCATGTCTGTGGTTTCCAACGCCGGAGCCTGGGGAAATTCCGGTATCCGTAATCTGAATGGTACGGTTCAGCCGCCTTGTGCTTCTGGCAGCAAGCGCGTCTATTGCAATAATATAGTCCGGAGACGTTTCTTCCAGTACGCCTTTGATAATTTCCAATGTTTCCATCCCGGTCTGTGCCATAACACCGGGCACAATACTGCTGATCTGATGATTCCGCTTCAAGCCAAAGGCATATTTTCCGAATTTTCGGATAATATGCCTGGTAATCATCATATTATCCGCAACTCTAGGCCCTAACGCATCCGGCGTTACCTCCCGGTTTCCAAGCCCTACCACAAGCACAGACAATTCTTTTTTTTCAATGGGCATAAGCTCTTTTAATATCTCCGCCAGCGCATGTGAAATCTCCCTGTGGTAATCCTCATCGGAATCCGCCATATCCGGGGCTTCCAGCGTGATATAGCTCCCCTTTGGCTTTCCCATAATCTTTGCCCCGTTTTCCGTTTCAATCACGACTTTTGTGACGGTCATATTTCCGCCCGGTTTCTCTTCTGTTACCTTAACGCCTTTTACCTCTACGTTGTCCTTCTCAAATTTTTCTCTTGCTTCTAAAGCCAGATCCGTACGAACCTGATACATTCCGGCACCACCTTTGTACATAATCACTTTTATCTTCCACTATTTTTTGCGAAATACAGAAAAATATGTATTGACATATCAACCTCCCTGTCATAAAATAATATTTGCATGTGTGGATCGGAACGTCCGTGTCCGGCTCCGATCACAGTTATTATAACGATTCTATTTTTATATACGATTAGGAGGTGCCCGGATTGGCTAACATTAAATCTGCTAAGAAGAGAATTCTTGTTACAGCAACAAGGACTGCCAGAAATAAATCCATTAGATCTGCAGTGAAAACATCCATCAAAAAGGTAGAAGCTGCCGCTGCAGCAAATAACAAAGAGGAAGCAAAAACAGCGTTGACTTCCGCTATTTCCACAATTTCCAAAGCAGCGCAGAAAGGCGTTTACCACAAAAATAACGCGGCAAGAAAAGTTTCCCGTTTAACTAAGCTCGTAAACGATATCGCTTAATTATAATTTTTATAAAAAAGAGAATGGATTTGCAACCGTCATCAAATCCATTCTCTTTTTCAGTCCTGTTTTCTTATCCTTCACACCCACTTTCTTCCATTGAACATTTGCTTCGATATTGCGTCTTTTTTACTTTTTTCCGCTTTTTTTTCGTATATTACCCTTTCTCATAACTTGATCTTCCACCCAATTTTCTGTATATTGGAAAGCAGGGGAACCGTTCAGGCAAATCTGCGCATTTCATGCGCTGACCATACCAAAACGAACAAAGGGAGGATTTTACTATGGCAAAGTACATTATGGCACTGGATGCCGGAACTACCAGCAACCGCTGTATTCTGTTCAATGAGAAAGGTGAAATGTGCAGCGTTGCACAGAAAGAATTTACACAGATTTTCCCGCAGCCTGGCTGGGTAGAACATGATGCGGATGAAATCTGGTCCACACAGCTGGAAGTCGCCCAGACTGCTATGGCAAATATCAAAGCTACCGCTGCGGATATCGCCGCAATCGGTATTACAAACCAGCGCGAGACTGCGATTGTATGGGATAAGCATACGGGCGCTCCCATTTACAATGCGATCGTCTGGCAGTGCCGCAGGACTTCCGAATACTGCGACTCGTTAAAAGCAAAAGGACTGACTGAAATTTACCGCCAGAAGACCGGGCTGGTCATTGACGCCTATTTTTCAGCAACCAAAATCAAATGGATTCTGGACAACGTAGAAGGCGCCAGGGAAAAAGCAGAACACGGCGATCTTCTCTTTGGAACCGTAGAAACCTGGCTAATCTGGAAGCTGACGCAGGGAGCGGTACATATTACCGATTACTCCAATGCTTCAAGAACCATGCTGTTTAATATCACAACGTTAGACTGGGATGATGAGATTCTCTTAGAGCTTGGGATTCCAAAGTCCATGCTTCCGGCGCCAAAGCCTTCCAGCCAGATTTACGGCGAAGCAAACCCGATTTTCTTTGGCGGCCCGATTCCAATCGGCGGCGCGGCGGGGGATCAGCAGGCAGCGCTGTTCGGACAGACCTGTTTTGAAGCCGGAGAAGCGAAAAATACATACGGCACCGGATGTTTTCTGCTGATGAATACTGGTGAAAAACCTGTTTTTTCCAAAAACGGGCTGGTCACTACCATTGCCTGGGGACTTGACGGCAAAGTCAACTATGCCCTGGAGGGATCGATTTTTATCGCCGGAGCGTCGATCCAGTGGCTTCGGGACGAGATGCGTTTTATTGATTCATCCCAGGATTCCGAATATATGGCGAGAAAAGTAAACGATACCAACGGCTGCTTTGTCGTGCCTGCCTTTACCGGGCTTGGCGCCCCTTACTGGGATCAGTACGCCAGAGGAAGCATCGTCGGGCTGACCAGAGGCGTCAACAAATACCATATTATCCGGGCGACGCTTGAATCCATTGCATTTCAGGTAAACGATGTATTAGAAGCCATGAAAGCCGATTCCGGCATTTCGCTTTCTTCCCTGAAAGTCGACGGCGGCGCAAGCGCCAATAACCTGCTGCTGCAGATGCAGTCCGATATCAGCGGGGCTCCGGTCAACCGTCCGGTCTGTGTGGAGACTACCGCTATGGGAGCCGCATATCTGGCAGGACTTGCCGTGGGCTACTGGGCGGATAAATCAGAGGTAATTAAAAACTGGGAGCCCGACCGTATTTTTACACCGGAAATTCCGGAAGAAATGCGTTTATCCAAGGTGAAACTGTGGAAAAAAGCAGTTACCTATTCATTTCACTGGGCAAAGGAAGAGTAAGGAGAATGTTCATATGTATGATGTAGTGATTATTGGCGCCGGAGTCACCGGAAGCGCCAGCGCAAGGGAATTATCCCGTTACAATCTGAAACTATGCGTGATAGAAAAAGAAGAAGACGTCTGCTGCGGAACTTCCAAAGCAAACAGCGCGATTGTGCATTCCGGCATTGACTGTAAACCGGGCACATTAAAAGCGGAAATGAATATCCGCGGAAACAAGCTGATGGAGCCGCTCTCAAAAGAACTGGATTTTCCATTCAAAAGAAACGGTTCTCTGATTCTCTGTTTTTCCACAGAGGATCTTCCCCGCCTGGAAGAACTGTACCAGCAGGGCGTAACGAACCAGATTCCGGATATCCGTATTTTAGATAAAGAAGAACTCCATGCAATGGAACCGAATCTTACAGATGAAGCAATTGCAGCCGTTTACGCTCCTACCGGCGGTATCGTCTGTCCCTTTGGCATGAATATTGCCCTGGCGGAAAATGCCGCGCAAAACGGCGTGGAATTTAAATTTAATACAGAAGTCACAGAGATTGCAAAAGCCGAACACGGGTATACGCTCTTGACCTCGCAGGGAACCATCCAGACACGATGCGTCGTCAACGCCGCCGGAGTCTATGCAGATAAATTCCATAACATGGTAAGTGCAGAAAAAATCCATATCAAACCCTGCCGCGGCGAATACTGCCTTCTGGACAAAACGGCCGGAACCCTGGTGGAAAAGACCATTTTCCAGCTTCCGACCAAAGCTGGAAAAGGCATCCTTGTCACGCCTACGGTTCATGGCAATCTGTTAATCGGGCCTACTTCCGAATATGTGGAAGAAAAATCCTCCACTGCCACATCCGCTGACGGCCTGTCTCATGTATGTGAAGCTGCCGCCAGATACGTGCCGTCTATACCATTGCGGCAGGTGATTACTTCGTTTTCCGGCAGCCGCGCACATGAGGACGCACGGGAATTTATCATTCAGGAAGCTTCGGACGCCCCTGGCTTTATTGACGCCGCTGGCATTGAATCTCCTGGCTTAAGCAGCGCGCCCGCAATCGGTATCCGTATCGCAGAGATTGTATGCGGCCTGCTTTCTCCCGCCAAAAATACGAATTTTAACGGAAGCAGAACGGGTATTCTGGACCCAAAAACGCTCTCTGAGGAAGACTATGCCGCGCTGGTCAAAGAACAGCCGGCTTATGGAAATATGATCTGCCGCTGTGAAATGATTACGGAGGGGGAAATCCTAGACGCCATCCACCGTCCCTTAGGCGCCAAATCCTTAGACGGCGTCAAACGCCGGACAAGAGCCGGAATGGGCAGATGCCAGGCTGGTTTCTGCTCGCCAAAGGTCATGGAGATCCTTTCCAGGGAATTACATCTTTCTATGTTTGAAATTACAAAAAGCGGCGGCAACTCTAAATTTGTCGTTGGATATACGAAAAAAAGCGTTGGGGAGGCAGAAGAAGCATGAATACATTCACTTATGATATTGTAATTATCGGCGGCGGCCCTGCCGGGCTTGCGGCAGCTGCCTCCGCAAAACGAAACGGCATTGACAGCATTTTAATTTTAGAACGCGACAATCAGCTGGGCGGCATATTAAACCAGTGTATCCACAATGGCTTTGGGCTCCATACCTTTCAAGAAGAGCTGACCGGGCCGGAATACGCGAAACGTTATATCGATCAGGTCTGTGATCTGCAGATCGAGTACAAATTAAATACCATGGTACTAGACGTCTCCGCCGATAAAGTCCTGACTGCAATCAACCGCACGGACGGGCTGTTCCATATCCAGGCCAGGGCAATCATACTTGCCATGGGCTGCCGGGAACGCCCGAGAGGCGCACTGAATATTCCAGGCTTCCGTCCGGCAGGCATCTATTCCGCCGGGACTGCACAGCGGCTTGTGAATATTGAAGGGTTTATGCCGGGAAAAGAAGTCGTTATTTTAGGCTCCGGGGATATCGGGCTGATTATGGCGCGCAGAATGACATTAGAAGGCGCTAAGGTTAAAGTCGTTGCCGAGCTTATGCCATTTTCCGGCGGGCTGAAACGAAATATTGTACAGTGTCTGGATGATTTTGGCATTCCGCTGAAACTGAGCCATACTGTCGTTGCAATCCATGGAAAAGAACGGGTGGAGGGCATTACACTGGCCAAAGTAGACAGCCATGGAAAACCAATTCCCGGCACAGAGGAAGAATACAGCTGTGATACGCTGCTTCTCTCCTGCGGCCTGATTCCTGAAAATGAAATTTCCCGCAGTATCGGCCTGCAGATAGAACCGGTTACCAACGGGCCTTCGGTCAACGAATCCTTAGAAACCAGCGCGGAGGGTATTTTTGCCTGCGGAAATGTGCTTCATGTGCATGATCTGGTGGATTATGTATCTGAAGAAGCGGCTGCAGCCGGAAAAAACGCGGCAAAGTATATTCAATCCGGCTGCAGTCTGGGCAAACCTGGAAATTCTGTTTCCATTCTTCCTACCGGCGGCGTTCGGTATACGGTGCCAAAGGAGCTTACGATCGATCGGATGGACGAAGAGCTGACCGTCCGTTTCCGTGTCGGCGCAGTTTATAAAAACTGTTATCTGGCGGTTTATTTCAATGACAAACAGATACTTCACCGGAAAAAGCAGATTATGGCGCCTGGGGAAATGGAAGAAATTAAGCTGAAAAAATCGGAATTGGAACATTTTGGGCATCTAAATTCGATTACGATTCAAATAGAGGAGGCATAACGATGGAAATCAGAAATCTTACCTGTATTGGCTGTCCGCTGGGATGTACGCTCAAGGTTGCATTAGATAATGGAGAAGTAAAAAGCGTATCCGGCAATACCTGCAAACGCGGAGACGTCTATGCCAGAAAAGAGGTAACGCATCCTACCCGTACTGTAACCAGTACGGTGCGGGTTCTGGGCGGTGAGATTGCTATGGTATCGGTAAAAACAGAACAGGATATTCCAAAAGAGAAGATTATGGATATTATGGCAAGTATTGCAGATGTGAAAATAGAAGCCCCGGTGAAAATCGGGGATGTAATTCTGGCGGATGCCGCCGGAACCGGAGTGAATATTGTGGCTACGAAAGATGTAGCGCGGGGTTAGTTACTTTTAGGGGTTGTCGGGAAATCGTCAAATTAGATGTCCGCATTTCCTGACATCCCCTGTTTTTGTATGCGGTATGTCTGCCATCGTAAATAATACGCTAAAAATATCCATCTGCTTCCTTGGCAGAAAGTCCGTATTCTTCCATAATGGTTGCTTTAATTTCCTGATCTTCATGCCCTAGCTTCCGTAACATTTCTACAGCTCCCTGGATTCCCTTTTGTAAGCCCGCTTTCTCTCTTAATAAAAGCTGAGGCTCCATTATTTCCATTAATGCCTGACACATATTTGCATCTCCTTTCAATTCTTCCAATGCCTGTCTGTTTGCCCCTATGCTGACCTCAAGGACTGAGTCTGCCAGCTCCCGTTCAGCTTGTTCCGATAACTGCTGTATCTTTTCCAGCAATCCCCTCAGATCCTGTTTCCTAAGTTTTTCTGATAAGGCTCCAAGCCAGACATGCTCCGCCTTATCCAACTCGCCTGTAACAACGATCTGGGTTGGGAAGATAACAGTTCCTTCAAGCAAATAGATTCCTCTACAATGGTTGGACACCAGGTACCCATGCTGCGCAAAGTACCGGAATAAGCCCTCCGGTTTAGCCTCCCTGAACAAAGATATCGTGATGTCATCCGCCTTTATCTCATCTACCGTCCTGCCATAGGATTTGTAAAGGCTCGCATATGCCAGTGCCTTGTAAAAGGAGTCAATGTTCAGATGATCCTCCGGGGACTTGTACTCCATAATGTTATGTCCTCTGAAAAATGCTCCGATTTCATTATCAACTTGCACGGATGTCTCTTTTTTAATCACCAGCAGGTCAATCTCCAACGGTTTTGTGTTTAAGTTATATTCTTTCTCAAAGATCAGTCCATCCCTGCTCTCTGCAAGCTCCAGGATCATAGCCGCCACAAAACCCGGATGCCACTGCACTTTTTTATCACTCATAGTAATCTCCTTTGCATGGCATTCTCATTCCACTTTCCCGTCTTTCATGCAAATAATCCTGTCACACTGGTTCGCAATGTCCATATCATGTGTTACCATTAAAATCGTCATATTTAACTGATGTGCGCAACTAATCAAAAACTTCACAACACTGTCCCCGGTCTTGGAATCCAATGCCCCGGTCGGTTCATCCGCAAATAAAACAGACGGCTGGTTTACCAAAGCCCTGGCAATGGCCGTTCTCTGCTGTTCCCCGCCTGACAACTGCTTTGGAAAAAGCTTCGTCTTATGCTGTAACCCTACCGTTTTTAACAGCGCCTCCACTCTGTCATCTCCGATCTTCTTCTGAGAAAATACAAGCGGCATCCGAATATTCTCTTCGCAGGAAAGCTCCGGAATCAGATGATAATTCTGAAATACAATCCCGACATTTTCATTTCTGAATTTCTCCTGTTCCGGTTTCTTGAGTCTGTAAAAATTTTCTCCCTGTAAGAAAACGGTTCCCGCATCCGGCCTGTCAAGTCCGGCCATAACAGAAAGCAGCGTACTTTTTCCGCATCCGCTTTTCCCCACGATCGCCGCAATCTCCCCCTGTCCAACAGAAAAAGAAATGTCGGTCAGAATCGCAACTCTCTTTTTTTCATTGTCTATTGATTTAGAAATATGTTCCGCTTTCATCATATTCCTTTCCTCCCCATATTCTCCTGATTTAAACATCATTCATCCCGAATCAATTCTATCTTCCTGTTTTTCGCATCCATTTTTCCCGCTGCAATACAACAGCACATCACAAATCCCGCAACCATTAAAGTCGTAACCAATACTACCAAAACAGAAACCGGATAATGCCTGTGCAGAAAGAACAGGAAAAAAGCCTCTCCAAATATCATAATTACCAAGACTACGCTAAATGACGCTATCATTGCAATCATCATATATTCCTGGTAAATAATCCGTTTCGACTTCCTCACTGACGCCCCGTATACCTGATACAGAAATGTCTCTGTTCTGCGTGTACTTAGATCATTTCGGATCATAGAATAGAAAAACGTGGCTGTCACAAGCGCCAGCATACTTCCCACAATCATAACCACACTAATATATTTTGAAAACAGTTCCTGTAAGGCATCTGCAATCATAGAGGCCGTCTCCACTTCACATGGCGCGTAATCCAGAACCTCCCTGAGCTCTTTTATCTGATTTTTACTCAGATCCATCAGAAACACCGGACTCCAGGAGGAATCCAGGCCAAAATTCCAGTCCTTTTCATTGACAAGCACATTATAACTGACCAGAGAAAGCGCCTGCACCTCTGAAAGAATCCGTTCACATGACATTTTTTTACCAAAAACTTCACAGCTATCGCCTTCTTTGATATTTAAATGGGCAGAAAAATAGTTTTCTGCCGCAAATGTTCCTTCTGGTAATGAAAAATGTATATTTCCATCGGTCTGCGTCCCAACAACCGCAGCCCAAAATTCGCCCTCAGCGCCTTCCATGCCATATAACGCTCCATAGGGCATAAGCTTTGAATACAACAAGGTATATTGGTATCCATGTCCATCCAATATACCTTTGACAAACTCCACTTCATTCCATTCCAACACCCGCACTCCGGCGGAATATCCCATATTATCACGGTAGGAATCTGTTATAATCCCAGTGAAATTAAATTTTATATTCATTACAAAGCATATTAAAATCGCCCCCACCGATATCGTGGACGCTAATATGGCATCTTTTTTGCTGTGGGAACTTAAGAACCGAAAACTCAGCCCCCACATACTTTTTAATGCCTTTCTCTTTCTGTGATCATTCATTCGTTTTGAAAAAATAAGATGAAAAACAGCATATAAAAGAGCCGTCGTTATCACTGCAATCGTAACGATTATTAATATATATTGTAAACTGTCGAAAAAAACCAAACATGCTTCTGCTGCCAAAACCAGAACTCCAATCAGGACAATTCTTCCAAATGACGTACGCTCTGCCTTATCCTTTCTCTGATTCAAACTGTTCATAACAGGCTTTCTATATACAAAACTTCCGGAAATAAGGCTTCCAAAAAAAGCTATCGTGCATAACATCAAAAATTCCTTACATACGATACCGATTGTATCAGGTGAGAAAAAACGAATTATGATATCTACTTCACAAACATAAGTTCCCAGATACCGAAACAACTGATAACCGCCCGCTCCGCCTAAAATTCCCGCTGCCATGCCATAAAAGAGCAAATCCACAAATGCCTTATAAATCAGATCCCGCTCTTTCATCCCGTAAATTTTGCACATTGCAACTGTTTTTTCCATGGAAAGTTCTTTAAATATCAGTAATGTAAAACTCCCCCAAACAGTAATCATAATCCCCGCCAGTGAAAAAATGCTTAAAACATGATCTGCCTGCTGATATACCAGCCCCATAGAAGGCTCTGCCACAGTTTGATAAAACACAGAATTATTCTGTTTCACAAACAAAGCGCCTGATATCACAGTCCCTGCAAAAGCAAACACCAGAAAAAGCATCAAACACTTCCATTTACCGTGACTGTTCCATTTTATGAAAAACTGCATTTTATTCATATCGGACAAGCCTCCCTTTCCTGCTCAATTCTCAGTTGCCTGCCAGGCATAAACCCACAGGCCTAGCAACTTCTCTTTTTGATATGCGCCATAATCAGCAAGGAGCTGAATAAACTCAGCAATAATCCATACCAAAAAGAGATTGCACTAGTACTAATCATCACTGCTTCCAGCTTATGATACCAGCTCCACATCAAAAATCCGTTAACTATCGCCCATACGATTCCTGCAATGATGGAAGTCCATTCCATAAAATATAGTATGCCCCGTTTTTTTAACCGTCTTACTGCAATGCTGATAACCAATGCCGTCCAAAAGACTTCCGTTAATTGTAATACGTCGATTAATCCGACGAATCCATTTATATAAATCAGACAATACGTCGTAATTACCAATAATATACAGCGTACTATCATCGCAATTTTTCTATCCATATACTCACCGCTTTTTATCTGCCTCCTGAGCGCCGTTCCTCGCCAGGGTGCGCCGCATAGTAGGCACGTTTATTTTCATACATCCGATCATCCGCTTCTGCTAAAAGTTTCTTAAAATCACCGTCGCTGCAGGGACGCCAGATCGATCCGATTGCCATCAACGCTGCATTTTTCCGCATTTTTTTCACCAGCTCTTCTGTTCTCTCATGCAGCTCCTGTTCTGTAATTCCGGCACACATAACCAGAAATTCATCGCCGCCCATACGGAACAGATCGTATTCTCCAAATGCCTGCTTTAAACAATCACATGCCCGTTTTATTAAAGCGTCTCCCGCCTGATGCCCTTCATTGTCATTGATCCGCTTTAAGCCCATGACATCGCAGTATACCACTCCAATGCTGCTGTCCGCCTGTATTTCCCTGACATATTCATTCATAGCATGGCGGTTGCCAATTCCGGTCAGCTGATCGTAAAAGCTGATTGTCTCCAGACGTTTTACAAGATCCCTGGTGCTAAAGAGGGAATTGATAAAATCTCCCATAACCTGAAACATAAACATAATGTGCTGTAAGAATTCTTCCTGCGGATTGTTTACTCCGTAAAATCCTATGACAGATTCATTTTTAACAAGCGGAAACGCTATCATCGCCAGAATCCCCTTCGACTGCATAAATTCACAGACTTCTGGCTCCAGTTCCCCAAGCTTTTGTACGCTTTTGATATGGATATATTCCTGTTCCTGAAAGCTCTGCCGCATAAAGTCCGATACTTTTTCCGGCAGTTTCTGAGGGGGATTCTTCCCTGTGCCCGTTTCTTCCTCCCGCCAGTTGTATGTATTGAGAAATCCCCCGTCCGAATCCGCCTCATAAATATATACTTCTTCGCAGCCTAACATCTGCCCGAGATATCCTAACAGAATGCGGATGGATTTTTCCGGCGAAGATGCTGCAAGGGCAATCCGCAATCCCTCATGAAGCATAAAAGAATAGCTCATCATACTGTCATCCTGCCGATCGTATGCGCTTCCCTCATGTCCTTCCACTGTCATATCAACAGCGATTATCATACGGCAGCGTCTGCCTTCTTCTGTCACAATAGTGCATTTGACCGCATAGTCTTTGTCAAGCGCAGGATTATAATCCTGCCATTCCTTAAAATAACCAGGCTTTGGCTGTTCACCGATACTGTTTGTACAGGGATACTTACTGTTATGCAGTACCTCATAGCACTTTTTCCCTGAAATTTCCTCTATGGATGAAAAGCCATAGATTTCCAGGGCTTTTTTGTTCATGTATATGAGTTCAAAGCTGTCCGCGTCGGAGACATATACAATCTCATCGAGATTCTCATAAAATTCCCATATTTTTGCCATATGATATCACTCCGTTATCATTCTTTCTCACGTTCTGGCCTGAACTCTGTGCTGCTTATGCACACGCAGACTAAGCCATACGTTATCCTCTATTCTGCTTCTGATCTGCTTTTTTCTGGAACTTTTCTGACTGGATAATAAAGCGCTCGTGCGTTCCCTCCCCGACTGTTCCGGCTTCGTCTTCTACCAGAACTTTAAATACAAGCCTTCTGCCGTCGACTTCTGTTAATTCCGTCTGGCAGGTAACTTTCATCCCGACCGGAGTTGCGGAACAATGGCTGATCTGTAAACTGGTGCCTACGGTTGCCTGACCTTTATCCAGTTCTTTTGCCACGCTGTTCCATGCGGTTTCTTCTATCAGTTCTATCATGGCCGGCGTTGCAAATACCTGCAGCGTCCCGCTCTTACGCGCCGCAGCCGTATGAGATTGTGTCACAACCACTTCCCCATATCCTTTGATTCCTGTTTCTAACATATTTCCTCCTTCCTGTCCACGCTTTCTGGACATACAGGTATGCCCCTGGGCATTTCCTCCTTCCTGTCCACGCATTTTGGACATACAGATATACCCCTTATCCGGGATAATTCAGCCGATCCCCGCTGATATTTACCAGCACCTCTTCATAATACTTTCCAGCCAGATAATTTGCCATTGGAAGATTCATATCCAGATAATTGCCGCAGTCCCTTGCTGCCGCGCCCGGAACATCTTCATGAAAATCCCGCATAAATACAAACATCGCTTTTAACAATTCCACAATATCCCCGGATTCATAATCTCCGGCCAGAATCAGATAGAATCCTGTCCGGCAGCCCATTGGCCCAAAATAGACGATCTTGTCCCCGTATTCTTTGTGGTTTCTTAAAAATGTGGCTCCAAGATGCTCTATTGTATGCACCTCCGCCGTATTCATCACCGGCTCAAAATTCGGCCGTGTCATACGGATATCAAATGTCGTCACCACTTCCGCGCCGATGTGATCTTTGCGGGAAACATAAACTCCCGGCAATAACTCTAAATGATTTACTGTAAAGCTCGCTATTTTTTTCATACTAATCTACCTGCCATTTCTACGATAAGACGAACGGAATGTTCAATTGCTTTTGCTTCAAATGTAGGATAATCCATCTGGGCGCTGTCGTCTGCTTTATCTGAGATCGCCCGTACAACCAAAAACGGAATCTGATTCAGATATGCTGCGTGCGCAATTGCAGCGCCTTCCATCTCTGCACAGCAGCCGTCAAAAGTATCTGTCAGCCAGGCTTTTTTTTCTTTGCTGGAAATAAACTGATCCCCGGTTACGACACGGCCTTCATATACATGAATATCCGGATTTACTTTTTCACAGCTCTCTTTTGCAATCTGACGCAGACGATCGTCCGCTGCAAATGCAGATACTTCCATATCCGGAATCTTCCCCGGCTGATATCCAAGAGCCGCCACATCCATATCATGTTCCACGGCGTCCGTCGAAAGAACAATATCCCCGATATCAATTTTGGCCTGCAAGGAACCGGCAATCCCCGTATTAATCACGCAGCTTACAGGAAACTGATCGATCAGCGTCTGCGTACAGCATGCCGCATTGACTTTGCCGATTCCGGCCCGGACGACAACTGCTGCGGCGCCGTTTAAATTCCCCTGGTAAAATTCCATAGATGCCTTTTTAGTAACCGTTACATCTGTCATCAGTTCTTTTAATTTTGCCACTTCCGTATCCATGGCTCCAATAATTCCTAACATATCTTCCTCTTTTCTGCGAAATACATGTACTTTCCCTGTGCCGCCTATTCTTCCATTCTTTCCAGATTCAAAATGGGTTCCCCCTTCAGGTTCTGAATGACCAGCGTATCTTCTTCTGCTTCATACAGATAATCCGTACTGCCTCCATGATCGGATAATGTGATCCGTCCTTCGTCCGCATAATAACGCTGTCTGATCTGCAAAACAACACTGCCGTCTTCCTCAAACAAATACTGATAGCTGTCTGTGTCTGCGCCAATCTGATAAACGCCTTCAAACGCAGAACCTGACAGCAGTCCGTCTTCACCTTCCAGATAAGATAATACCATTGGATTCGCATCGAGTTCAAAGGCGTCTGTCGCAAGCGTCAGTATTATCTGCTTTTGCTGCTTTTTCATGCGATATTCGGTAAAATCATAGTCCTCCGGCAGTTCTCTGCTGATGTCCGCCAGGCAGATTCTTAAGAGAGGCTCTCCTGTACTGCTTTCCGCCAGTTCATAAATTCCCTTCTGAGATACTACTAACATACTGTCTTTGGAAAAAGCAAATTCAATATTGTCGGCATCTTTCAGCCGGTATATATCATCAAAAATAACTTTGGAAACCGTATGGTTTATGCCGCAGCCGGATAACAGAAGCCAAACGGCTGTCAGCAATATACCTGCTGTTCTGCTCATGCATTTACCTCAACTAATTTTACTTTGATAACTTTATTATACTGAAAAAGATGTTAGGTGTAAAGCCATTGATTTTGAGCATACTAAATAAAAAGCAAATTGGTATGAAAAATAACAGGAGGGACTACAATGGAAAATAAAGATACAATTGATTTACTCAAAGAATGTGATTCGGGTACAAAAATGGCCGTAAGCTCTATCGATGAAGTATTGGAAGAAATAAGAGATTCCAATCTCAGGCAGAAATTATCAGAAAGCAAAGAACATCACACAAAACTGGGCGATGAACTTCACGCATTGCTGCTTAAATACAATAGTGAGGAACAAGATCCCGCTCCCCTGGCCAAAGGAATGTCCTGGCTGAAAACAAATATGAAAATGGGCATGGAACACAGCGACGCCACCGCTGCGGATCTGATCACAGACGGCTGCAATATGGGAATCAAATCTCTGTATAAATATCTTAACAAATATTCCGCCGCCAATCAGGTTTCAAAAGATATATGCAAACGGCTGATTTCAATCGAAGATGCTTTATGTAAAGACATGCGGGTATATCTGTAATAAATAACCATATATGTTATAATACGCCGCCATACTGCCGGCTGAATGACTTCCGGCAGACGCAGACATCAAAAGCGGGCAGCCGCCTGAAATGATTAGAAAAACCGCGCCGACGTTCTCCACGGCACGGTTTTCTCTTATGAAATACTTCTGCTATTCTCGTTTGCCTCCCCAGAAAAACAGTGCAATCGTTCCTGGTCCCGTATGGCTTCCTATTGTGGCTCCGATTGGAAAAATCTCAACCCCGCCATTTAACTTTGGAAATGTTTGTTCCACAAGCTCCGCAACTGCCCTGGCGTCTTCCATACATACGGAGTGGGACAGGAAACATTTTCCAGAGTAGTCCGTCCCATCCTGCGCATTCTGTTCCATTTTCTCTACAATCCGCCGGATGACTTTTTTCTTTGTGCGGACTTTTTCTCTGGGGATCAGTTTTCCTTCCATATCTACATTCAGCAAAGGGCAGATTCCCATAACCGAGCCGATAAAACCCGCTGTTTTTGAAATCCGGCCGCCACGGATATAAAAAGTCAGATCGGAGGAAAAAAACCAGTGATGCAGATTGGTTTTATGCTCCTGGACCCACTGGTACAACTCGTCAATTCCGGTTCCGGATTCTCGCATATCCGCCAGCGTTTCCATCAAAAGCCCATAGCCGCTCGACGCGCTCAGGGAATCCACAACGTAAATCCTTCTGTCAGGATAACGCTCCGCCAGAAGATCCCTTGCCACACAGGCAGAATTGTAAGTGCCTGAAATTCCTGATGAAAGTGTTACATGAAGGATATCCTTTCCTTCTGCCAGATACGTTTCAAAAAAGGATTCATATTCTCCGGCGCTGACCTGGGAAGTCCTGGTATCCTCTCCATCCACCATCCTGCGGTACAGCTCCTCCGGCGAAACCGATTCTCCAAGATCGTCCTTATACTCTGCATTGCCAAGAGTATAGTGAAAGCATAAATACGGAATATCTCTTCTGGTAAAACGTTCTTTTGATAAATCAGCTGTAGAACAGCAGCTCAATACATATTCATTCATTCTTTTCCCTCTCTGTGCCAAAAAACTGTTGCTACCGCTTATTCTACCACATAATGAATGAATTTGCATACTGATTTCTATATTATTGATCTGAACTGTTGCCTTATTGTTACTATTCACGGCGCCCTGCACCCCACTGCAGGGCATCCGGCCAATAAAGCAGTGGTTTCAAGCATCCAGCCCCTTGCCGACAGGGCGCAAAACGTCCAGCGGACGTTTGTCCTGCGCCGGCCGGAGTGGAACGCCTTATTTGGGTACATAAACAGCAAATGTAACTGTGCCGTCTTCATTCAGCACAAAAGTTTCCACTGCCAAATCTGATATCTCATCTCCGGATGCACTGCTGCCAAATACATCGGACATACCTGGCCTGTTGTCTGGGAACAGAAGCTCCATGCTTATTGTTCCATTTCCTTCTCCCAGATCTTCTGTCGCATATTCATAGGCGAGCATTCCGTTTTCATCCGGGGTCAGTATCCGCACTGTTTCTTCTAACCGCACTGCCCGCTCTGTTATATTTTCCGGAGTCAGCTCATCCGTCCAGCGTCCGGCAGCAGTAGCTTCCGCAGTCTCCGGTTCCTCCGCTTCCCCTTCCTCCAATGACCGGATCAACGCTTCCGCAGCAGAAGGATCGGCTTTTGATATGGGAATCGGCAGATCAAACAATGCGTTTACTCCTTCATATGCTTCATTCCTCGTAAGCGTGCCAGTCTCTGTATCATAAACATACGCATCCTGATTGTAAAAACTCCCGTCGCTGACGCCCAGATACACCCCCTTATCTGCAAACAGTTCCACATTATTGCATTCGCTCAGACGGTACAAGACACCGTCCTGTACAAAATCCGTGTAACCTCCGGATAAAGTAAAGGAATTGTAAAAATAAGGCACATATCCCTTAATATACGGAGAAACCAGAAATGAAGCGCCGCCATACGCAGGATCGGACGTATCCGGCATAGGAGTTCCGTCAGCATATTCAATTGCCACTGCCGTATATGTCCGATCCGATTCCAGACTGCCGTCTACTTCTGGCAGATAGTCGGAAATTCCTTCGCCGGAAACTACGCCAAGCAGCGTAATCCGATATCCTCCGTATGTCTGCGATTCATTTATTTCAATTGCATCCTTACTTTGAAACGCTTCCATCAGCTTCTTATCTTCTGTCTGCTCCGCCATCTGTACCGGCGACAAATAGTTCCAGGCCGCAACTGCGGTCACAGAACCAAGCGCCAGTACAATCGCTGTCATCAATGCTGCTGCCGGTATTCTTCTATGTTGTTTTCTCATCATCCATATCTCCTTTTCCTGATTTAAAATTCTCTGATTCAGCCATTCTTCCGGCTCGTCTGCAGGTCTAAGGGCATTTTTTAAAAGATGATCGATATCTCTTTTCATGACTTCATTCCTTCTTTCCTAAACTATTCCGCAATCTACCTGTATGGGCCGCTGCTTTGGCGCTTACCCGCTTTACTGTATTTGGCCGGATGCAGGCTGCCGCCCTGGGAATGCCAGCCAGACGACTACTGATATCCGGACAGTTCCTGTTCTAACAGTTTCCTTGCCTTATGCAGTCTGCTCTTTATGGTTCCCTCCGGAAGTTTCATTACTTTGGAAATCTGGGGCACAGACAACTCTTCCATATAATAGAGCAGCACGACTACCCGAAATTTCTCCGGCAAATCATCCACAAGCCGCCGGATTATTTTCTGCTCTTCTTCCTTTAGAACTTGTGCCTCCGGAGACGGTTCCATCCATATGCAGTAATGCAAATCGCTTTGTTCCTGCAGCGCCTTTTCTTCTGTAATCCGTCTGCGCCAGGCAAATTTGCGTTTTCTGTTTTTCCAGATATTAACCGCAATGGCAAGCAGGCAGCTTTTGGGGTTTGACCCGGCCTTAAGCGTTCCCAGCTCAATCGCCTTTAAAAAGGTATCCTGATATAAATCCTCCGCTTCCTGCACATGACAGGTCAGATGCCTGCAAAAAGAATAGATTGCTGTTCCGTTTTCACGAATCAATTGTTCCAATTCTGAATTTGTCATTTGATACTCCACTTCTAAGACGTCTTAAAGGGATATGCCCTTCACAAATATATTGTAATAAAAACCGGAATGGTTCATTTTCTCACGTCTTTCTTGTTTTTTCCTTCCCAAAGTGTTACACTAAATAAAAATTTATACAACAGTGAAGCCGAAAGGCTGAACTGCTCCAAAAATTAACAACGTTTTACAGGAGGTAACTATGGATTACGCAAAAGAATACGCACAAAAACTTGTCTCAGCGGATGAAGCTGTCAAAGTGATCAAATCCGGCGACTGGGTGGATTATGGCTGGTGCAACGGCACAGTAGATGCTTTGGATAAGGCTCTCGCAAAACGAACCGACGAATTAACGGATATCAATTTACGCGGCGGTATCCTTTTAAAGACGCCAGCTGTGTTTGAACGGGAAGACGCCGGAGAACATTTTACCTGGAATTCCTGGCATATGTCCGGTGTGGAACGCAAATTAATCAACCGCGGCTGCGCTTACTATGCGCCTATCCGCTACTCCGAACTGCCGCGCTACTACCGTGACTTATCATGCCCGGACGATGTTGCCATGCTTCAGGTTTCACCTATGGACAAACATGGTTACTTTAATTTCGGACCAAACGCCTCTCATCTGTCAGCAGCCTGCGAAACTGCTAAGATCGTAATTGTAGAGGTCAATGAAAATATGCCCCGTTGTCTTGGCGGAACAGAAAATGGAATCCATATTTCCGAAGTAGATTATATTGTGGAAGGCGAACATCCAGCAATCGCTGAAATGGGCGCAGGCGGCGCGCCAACAGATGTGGATATTGCCGTTGCCAAATTAATCGTAGAAGAAATCCCCAACGGCGCCTGCTTACAGCTTGGCATTGGCGGAATGCCCAATACCGTAGGCTCCATGATTGCAGAATCTGATTTAAAGGATTTAGGCGTTCATACAGAAATGTATGTAGATGCTTTCGTAGATATTGCAAAAGCAGGAAAGATCAACGGCTCTAAGAAAAACATTGACCGTTACCGCCAGGCCTTCGCTTTTGGCTGCGGAACGAAAAAGATGTATGACTACATTGACAACAATCCGGAGCTGTTAAGCGCTCCTGTCAATTATACCAATGATATCCGCTCTATTTCTGCTTTGGACAATTTTATTTCCATCAACAATGCCGTAGATCTGGATTTATTCGGACAGGTCAATGCAGAATCAGCCGGAACCAAACATATCAGCGGCGCAGGCGGACAGCTCGACTTTGTACTTGGCGCGTATCTTTCCAAAGGCGGCAAAAGCTTTATCTGCTGCTCTTCCGCCTATAAGACCAAAGACGGACAGATGAAATCCCGTATCCTGCCCACTTTAAATCCTGGCTCTATCGTAACGGATACCCGTGCCAATACACATTATGTTGTCACCGAATATGGAAAAGTCAACTTAAAAGGCCTTTCTGCATGGCAGCGGGCAGAAGCCTTAATCTCCATTGCGCATCCTGATTTTCGGGATGAACTGATTGCAGAGGCAGAGAAATTAAAGATCTGGCGCAGAAGCAATAGATAAGCTGCCGTAAATGCCAAACCATACTATAACGCGGCATTGCAGAAACGGGAAATTATCTGAAACAAAAGCATATACAGAGGCTGCCAGAAATGAAATCATTCATTCCTGGCAGCCCATTTTTTCTCACCTTTTGCCGGTATCAGCTTGTCTGCTCTTTTTCCTGTTCAACCAAATCCAGAATCCTCTGAATCTCAGCCCCTTCCACCGGAGCTTCCCCATATGCAATATGCTGCCCGTTTGAACTCACACCGCCAAGATTGCGCTCTCCCTTTTCTTTTCCCTTTTCAATGGTAAAATAATGAATCGCATTATTTTTCGGATTCCAGGTCACATAAATCCGGTAACACAACATCGCAGGAGCTTTGACCTTCGGCAGATCCACCCGCACTAACAGCAGCTCTTCACTGATATTTAACGGCATAACCGAAAAGTCGCTTTCCTCATAGGGATATAATTCCGGCTTCTGGTATGCGTTCCGGTAAATTTCATGCACAACGGCTTCTTTCTCATCGCTTAACTTCTGAATAAATTCCCCGCCTTCTTTAAACACCCGGAACGGGAAATCATGAAACTCTGCCTTCTGGCGCATCATAACCTTAAACTGTTTGGGAGTTACTTTCAGTTCTTTAACCCCTTTTTTCTTCGCTTCGTTTGCCTTGTCCTCTTTCTGGATTGCCTCTAACATTTCTTTTTTAAATAACAGATTGTCCGAAAAAGGATTCAGCGCCATCCCTTTCGCATCCAGCTTGGCGTCTAATGCGAATGCATAACATGCTTTAAACGACATATTCATAACCAGCTCAAATTTCGTGTCTTTTGGAAACTGTGCCGGACTTGTATAAATCGGAAAAAAAGTCTCATCCTTCTGGGATTTTAAAATCGCCGGCAAAGGCGCAATCCCTTTTGGAAGCTGTGCCTGCTGCCCCGGATTCTCCTGTGCAATCTTTCTTAGTTCCTCCGCTTCCGGCGTATCCGGCAGCATCGCCGGTACCAAAAAAACCGTTTTTCGCATCTGATGCACCAACGCCTTAAAATTTTCCAAAACCGGATCTTCTTTGTAAATCTGTATTAACTGCTCTGTTTTCTTTGTCTCATTACTCATCTTCTACTCCATTATCCTATCTGTTTTTTCCCTGAGGAATTTCATTTTGCAAACATAATTATAACATGTATTCCGCTTTCCGTCACTCTTTTCTTTATCCAACGCATAATTTTCCTCTCACTCCATACACTGTTACTGTCTCTGCTGTCCGCCCTGGAGCGGCAGTTTAAATAAATATCCAGATAAACCCACCCAAAGACAAACAGTAACTCTATACACGAAAGGAGAAACTTTTATGGAAAACAAAGAAACAACAGGAATTTCCTTCGCAATAAATACCCTGGATGATATCCCGGAACCTTCCGCCAATGCCAAAGAAATCACAGGCGTTGTCAAACAGCGGGGAAAAATCACAGGCTACCAGCTCTCTGACATGCGGATTGTCGACAAAGAAGAAGGCGTCGCCCTTGCAAGGGCAGGAGAAATCGCGGGCGTCGGCATTGCCCACCGAAGAGGCACAGAATATCTGAAATCCATTCCTGACGGAACAGAAGACAACAACTTAAGCCGTCTTCCTACTGTGCGGGCATCAGTAAAATAAATGTAACGCATAAAACCAGCACAAAATCATCTAAATCTTCTCCAAACAGACACGCCCAAACTGTAAACCGCAGTTAACAAACAGCGGCTGGCATATGAAACAGCCCGGAATCCGGCTTATAGGAAATTGCCTGCGTCAAAGAGCCGGATTCCTTTCGGCTGGATGTACATACTCCGCCGCCATACGGCAATATACAATCCATATCCGATTATAAATTCAAATTCTCTATAAACTCTGCCGCATCATCCGGCGCATCATCAATGGAGTCATCTCCCACATCCACAACAAGTACCTCCTTACGATACAAAATATCGTACATCACCGGAATAATAAACAATGTCATAAAGGTTGCATAGAACAGCCCGCCCGCAACTACAAGCGCCATTCCACGTCCTAGTTCGCTCGCTGTATCCTGGCTGAATACCATAGCGAGCATTGCAAGAATCGTTGTAAATGCTGTCATCAGAATCGGCCGCATACGCGTTTTTCCTGCGGCAACCAACGCATCATGCCGGGTCATTCCGCCGACACGGAGCTGATTTGTATAATCCACAAACACAATACCGTTATTTACAACAGTTCCCATCAGCACCAGAAATCCCATCAGCGTAATCAGCGACATCTGTTCTCCGGTAAACAGCATGGCCAGCAGTCCGCCCGTAAAAGCAAGAGGTACTGTAAAAATCACAATAAACGGAGAAAGCAGGCTTTGGAACTGCGCTACCATAACCAGATAAATCAATAAAAATCCCAGCAGCATCAACTTCATCATCTGTTCAATCATATCCGCCGTATTGGAAGCCTCGCCGCCAAATTCAATATGATACCCTTCCGGCAGCCTGTAATCTTTTAGCAAATCTTCCACTTCCCTCGACAACAGCGTCGTGTTATACCCTGCTTTCGTATCCGCGGTCACACTCATCTGCCGTTCTCCGTTCGCCCGGCTGATATCCGCCACACTTGTACCATAATCTAAGGTGGCAAATTCGCTGAGCTTATGATATTCCGTCACCGTCTTGCCGTCATCATCCTGCGTCTGGGTTTCAAATTCCATATCCATCAGATTCTCTTTTGTCAGCAGATTCGTCTCATCCACAATGACAACATCCATATCCGCTTCATCCACCGTCATTGTCACGGCTGTCTTATCCGTAGTCAGGCGATCGGTAATATCCCCGTAAATCTGCGCTCCGGTCAGCCCTAACCGCATGGATTCATCTTTATCGATATTCAGATGGATTTCTTCATCAGCTTCTTCCTGTCCATTTGAAATATTCTCAAATCCTTCCACCTGCTCTAACATCCCCATCAGCTCTTCACTGATTGTCTTTAATGTATCCAGCTCTGAACCGCTGATATCAATCTGCAGGCCGCTGCCAAGCATCGCATCCATTTCTCCCATCATCGAATTGGATACTGCTACTTCACAGCCGATTTCCGCCGTATTCTCTTCAATCTCTTTACAGATGGCCTCCACCTGGCTCTTAGCGGCAAATTCTTCCTTTGGCAGAACATAGTAAGAAAAGCTTCCATAATTATCCTCTGAGCCGCCGCCCATGCCTCCTAAAAGGCCGGAAGCAACACTTGCATCCATGGCCCCGACATACTCTACTCCTTCTATGTCCAATACCGTATTCATCACATGATCCGCTTTCTGGTATGCCGTCTCTTTATCGTCTTCTTCTGGAATTGTCACTGTAACTGAAATCTGTTCGCTTCCCATATCCGGTATGATTACGATTCCCATATTCATAACCGTAATAATGGAAAATACCAAAAGGGCAATGGAAATTCCAAGCGGTATCAGTTTAAACCGCAGGCAGAATTTTAAAATCATACCATACACATTCTGCACCTTATCAAAAATCCGATGCTCCTTTGGCTTTGCCTTTTTTAACAGAGCCGATCCCATTGAAGGCACTACGGTCATTGCCACCGCCAGAGATGCCGTCAGGGAAAATGTAATCGTAAGGGCAAATGGAAGCATCAGATCCCGTACCATTCCCGTTGTAAATACCATTGGAAAGAATACACAGATCGTCGTCAGCGTAGAAGCAATAATTGCCCCCGCCACCTGCTTACCGCCCTGTACCGCTGCTCTGGGCGCACTCAGTCCCCGGTAGCGCAGACGGTAGATATTCTCGATCACCACGATAGAATTGTCTACCAGCATACCGACACCCAGCGATAAACCGGAAAGGGACATCATATTAATCGAAAGATCCGCAAAATACATAATTACAATCGCCATCAGAACACTAAATGGAATACTGAAGGCAACCACCAGAGTAGGCCTGATATCCATCAGGAAAACCGCAAGGATAAAAATAGCAAGCAGGGCTCCGATTACCATACTCGAAACAATACTCTGTATAATCATGGAAATATATTCTCCCTGATCTACCAGAGGCGTAATATTCAGTTCCGGATATTTTTCCTGCAGTTCTTCAATAGCTTCCTTACATGCCTTTGACACATCACTGGTACCCGCGGTGCTTCCTTTAAAAACAGAGAGAATCACACCGGGTTCTCCATTGACTTTGGCATAAGAATCTCCCGCATTGTCAAGCGTTACGATGTCCGCCACATCATTCAGATGAATATCCCCGATATCATCGATATTGCAGAGTACCATTTGTTCCAGTTCCTCCGCAGACTCATAATTCTCGCCTACCTTTAAGAGCCATTGTTCTCCCTTCTCATCCTCTATGTATCCCGCAGGCATGGAAAAATTCTGTGCGTAAATCATACCGGAAAGCGCGTCCAGCGTCAGCATCTGATCGATATTGGCATTCTTCCTGGCCTCTTCTACAGAGTCCTGAAACGTTTTATTTGCGTTTTCCAGTTCTTCCTGCGCTTCCTCCATGGCCGTTTTGGCTGCCGCAATCTGCGCATTACCCGAACCAAATCCGGCTGCGGCTGTAATTTTGCCTTCTTCCGCCTGTTTGTAAGCGTCATCAATCGTTGCCATCTGGGTATCTACCTGCTTTAACACTTCTTCCGCCACCTTGATCTCCACTTCAAGATTGGCAAGCTCCGTGTCAATCTGCGGGATACGGACATTTACGATTTCATATAGTTGTTTTAATGTCTTTTTATCCAGCTCCGACGCCTGTTCCACCATACTTTTATCCATCTGGGAATCCGGCATTGCGGCAAGTGTTTCCACGGCCTTTTTAAAATATTTCAGTTTCTTGGGATTGTCTATCGCATCCTTAACGTCCGCAGGCATCTGCGCCGCATCCAGAGGGCTGTATTCCCCCATCTGCGCCTGCATGGCAGATACCGCCGCCTGCATCTGGGCAAACATATCATTTAAACTGTCATAAGTATCCTGAATTTTATTCTCCTTATAAGCCTTCTTCTCCGCCTCTAGCGCTGACTGGCTGGCTTTTAAGCTGCTGACCTGGGATTCATAGGAAGCTCTCATCGCAACAGCCTCATTTAACTGCAGCGTAGCGTCTGCAAGCTCAGCTGTCGTTGTATCCTGCTGGCTGGTAAGCTCCTGTTCCTGTTTGTTGATCTCTGATTTTGCACTGGCCAGAGAACTCTCTGCATCGGCCAGCTCGGCTCTGGCGTCTTCCAGCTTATCATCGGTCAAAATCAGGAGCTCATCGTTGATTTTATCTACTTTTTCCTGATTCAGACGTACTTCAATCAGCTGTTCCACAATTCCGATCTCCGACACACTGGCCACGCCGGACTGCCGCTCAAAATACGGTATTACCACATCCTGAGTAAAATCAGACAATTCGTAAATATCTTTGTCTTCATAGCTGACGCTGGCGTACATGGTCGCCATCATATCCATGCTGATCTCCATAATATTTGGCGTCCCGCAGGTATCCGGCAGCAGGGATTCTATCTGATTGGTCGCCGAAGAAACCTTGACCATAGCGGAATCCATACTGGTATCTTCCGCAAATTCCAGCATAACCATACTGTAATTCTCCGCGCTGCTGCTGGTAACGTTTTCCACACCATTGATCACGCCCAATGCGCTCTCCATCGGTTTTGTAACATTCTCCTCCACTTTTTCCGGACTGGCGCCCGGATACGTTGTAACAACAATCATATACGGCATACTCATTTCCGGAAGCAAATCCGTCTTCATCCCGCTCAGGCTGACAAATCCGATTACCAACACAATGATTACAGCAACCAAAACAGTGAATGGTTTTTTTACACTGTATCTAATCATGATTTTTTTCTCCTCCATTCAGTCGCTTTCATCCACTAAAGAAGCGTTAGTATTTTATCATAATTTCTTTTTCATATGTTTGGATTTGCGATTTTTTAACTGTTTTTTTATAGTTTTTTCAGATTTAAATTTCCCTCTTGTATTTTTTCCTCATACATTATACAATAGTGAAAATTTGTGTAAGGAGGACATCCATGCGTCATTTAATGAGCCCGTTAGATCTCTCTGCAGAAGAATTAGACGATCTTCTCACCCTGGCTAACGATATTGAACGAAACCCTTCCAAATACGCACATGCCTGTGAAGGAAAAAAGCTTGCCACTTGTTTTTACGAACCAAGCACAAGAACCAGACTCAGCTTTGAAGCTGCCATGCTAAATCTCGGCGGCTCCGTTTTAGGTTTTGCCAGCGCTGACAGCAGTTCCGCTGCCAAAGGCGAGAGTGTTTCTGACACCATCCGCGTTATTTCCTGCTACGCAGATATCTGTGCCATACGTCACCCCAAAGAAGGTGCGGCTCTTGTTGCTTCTTCAAAATCTTCCATTCCCGTGATCAATGCCGGAGACGGCGGCCACCAGCATCCGACCCAGACCTTAACCGATCTGCTTACCATCCGGTCTTTAAAAGGACGGCTCGGCAATCTGACGATCGGTCTGTGCGGAGATTTAAAATTCGGACGCACTGTCCACTCCTTAATCCATGCCCTGATCCGCTATCCCGGTGTGAAATTTATCCTGATCTCCCCGGAAGAACTGCGGATTCCCGGCTATATCAGAGAGGATGTGCTAAAGAAGAACAATATCCCATTTGAAGAACTCGAACGCTTAGAAGACGCCATTTTGCAGCTGGACATTTTATATATGACACGCGTGCAGAGGGAGCGCTTTTTTAATGAGGAGGACTATGTCCGTATGAAGGATTTCTATATCCTGACAAAAGACAAGCTGGCAGCTGCAAAAGAAGATATGCTGATTTTGCATCCGCTCCCCAGAGTCAATGAAATCTCTGTTGAAGTGGATGACGATCCCAGAGCCGTTTATTTTAAACAGGCCAAATACGGCGTATACGTCCGTATGGCGCTGATACTTACCTTATTAATGCCGAATAGCATACAGGTATCCCCGGAGGGGGTTACCTTATTAATGCCGAATAGCATACAGGTATCCCCAACCTCAGCAAACACAACGGAGGGAGGCAGCATATGTTAAATATCAGTGGTATTCAGGAAGGATTTGTCCTTGATCATATACAGGCAGGCATGAGCATGTCGATTTACCGGGATCTGAAACTGGATCGGCTCGACTGCCAGGTAGCCATTATTAAAAACGCCAAAAGCAGCAAAATGGGCAAAAAAGACATTATCAAAGTCGAGTGCCCGATTGATATGCTGGATCTGGATATTTTAGGTTTTATCGATCACAACATTACCGTAAACATTATTAAAGACGACAATATCGTCGAAAAGAAAAAGCTTCATCTGCCCAGCCAGGTAGTCAATGTTATCAAATGCAAAAATCCCAGATGCATTACTTCTATTGAGCAGGAGCTGGATCAGGTTTTCATCCTGACCAATCAGGAAAAAGAAATCTACCGCTGCAAATATTGTGAAGAGCGGCAGAAAAAAAAGAAGCGCACCATCCGCTGAATGGGATTTTAGGAATACTTATTATTTAGAAGGAGACGTTACTTTATGTGTGGAATTATTGGATTTACAGGAAAAAAAGAGGCGCAGGATATTTTGCTCGACGGCCTTGCCAGTCTGGAATACCGTGGCTATGACAGCGCCGGAATTTCTTATTTTAAAGATACCGGCAAAATTTCCATCCGCAAAACCGTAGGAAAAGTAGCCGATCTGCGGGCAATCTGCGACGATGAGAACAATTCAACCTGCGGCATCGGCCATACCCGCTGGGCAACCCACGGAGGCGTTACCAATGCGAATGCCCATCCTCATAAATCCGGGAAGGTATCTTTAATCCATAACGGAATTATTGAAAATTATCATGAACTTGTAGAAACCTACGATTTAAAGGATCAGTTAATTTCCGAAACAGATACGGAAGTTGCCGCCGCTCTGTTTAACAAACTTTATGACGGCAATCCGGAAGCTGCAATCCAAAAAGCGGTTAAGCTGTTCCGCGGTTCCTTTGCATTTTGCATTCTGTTTAAAGACCAGCCAGGAACGATCTACGCAGTCCGGAATGTAAGCCCCATGGTTGCCACTTACTGTGAGGATGGTTCTTTTATCGCATCGGATCTGACGGCATTTATCGCTTACAGCAAACGGTATTTTATTGTACCGGAATATCATATTTTAACGCTGACGGAAAAGGGCATTGTATTAAAAGATTTGGAGGGAAAAGAAGTAACGCCGGAATATCTGGAAGTCAGCTGGGACGTCACTGCAGCCCAGAAAGAAGGCTATCCGCATTATATGCTGAAAGAAATTCATGAACAGCCTGCGGCGCTGACCCGTACCATTGCCCCCAGAATCAAAGACCAGCTGCCGGATTTTTCCGAAGACAATATACCAGACTCCCTGTTTGAACATTGTACCGATATCACGATTGTTGCCTGCGGCACTGCCATGTATGCCGGAACAGTTGGAAGAACGTTTATCCAGAGCACGCTCCATCTTCCGGTAACGGTATCCATTGCCTCAGAATTCCGCTATGAAGAACCTGTGATTACAGAAAACTCCATGGTCATCGTAGTTTCCCAGTCCGGAGAAACAATTGATACGTTAGAAGCGCTCCGGCTGGCCAAAAAATATACCAAAAAGACCCTTGCGATTGTCAATGTAAAAGGTTCTACCATAGCCAGAGAAAGCAATTATGTACTTTATACCCACGCCGGCCCTGAAATTGCCGTTGCAAGTACTAAGGCATATACCGTACAGATTGCCAGCTTTTATCTGCTTGCCTGCAAATTAGGGCTTGTGCTTGGCAGAATTGACGAGAAGTCCGCCAGAGAATTTATCGGTATGCTCCAGAAGACGCCGGATAGCATTGAGACAATTTTAAAGCAGGCCGAGTCGGTGGAGCATCTGACCAAACGGATGATCCATGCCCAGGACGCATTTTTCATTGGGCGCGGATTGGACTATACCCTTTCTATGGAAGGCGCGTTAAAATTAAAGGAAATCTCCTATATCCATGCAGAAGCTTATGCGGCGGGCGAATTAAAGCATGGAACGATCGCGTTAATCAGCGAAGGCGTTCCGGTTATTGCCGTTGCCACACAAAAGCATGTGTACAGCAAAGTAATTTCCAATATCCGTGAAGTAAAGGCACGCGGTGCTTATGTAATTCTTCTGAGTAAAGATGAGAAGATAACTGACAAATCCATCTGTAACGTCCATATCCGTCTTCCGGAGACGCCGGACGCATTTACAATATTTGATTCCGTCGTTATCTTCCAGCTGATTGCATATTACGCATCCATTGGAAAAGGATTTAACCCGGATCAGCCAAGGAATCTTGCAAAATCCGTAACGGTAGAATAATTGTAACAGTTCAGCCTGCAGCTTCGCACTTGCTGCGGCAGTTAGCAGCCGATATAGCAGAATTACAAAAAATCCCGGACCGTGTAAACCTGTCCGGGATTTTCTTGCACTGTTTTACTGCTTCTCTGCCGCCAGCACCACTACCGTGCGCGGGGGAACCGTAAGTCTGCTGTCATGGCTTAAGCCTGTCAGAAGCCCCATATCTTTTCCATCTTCATATTCGATAAATGTATTCACACAGATCTTCCACCTCATGCCCTCAGGAAGATTCGGAAGCTGCATGTCCAAAGGCTCCCAGTAAGCGTTCATCCCATAAAAGACAATATCATCCCTGGTATCCGCTTCATCCCTTCCGGCATACATAATTCCAATCAGCCTTGTCGTATAGTCTGTCCCACTGTTCCAGGGATACCCATTGTGCAGGCTGATTTCCGGCAGGCCGCAGGCCGCGCCCTTTGTCTGTTTTCTTACAATCGCATATTTCTTGCGGAACGCAATCATATACCGGAAAAAATCATGGATTTCCTGATATTTAGTAAGCCGGTTCCAGTCCAGCCAGGAAATAATATTGTCCTGGCAGTATGCGTTATTATTTCCAAACTGCGTATTGCAGAACTCGTCTCCGGCAAAAAACATCGCAGGCCCTCTGCTGCACATCAGTGTCGCAAACGCATTTTTTACCATGCGCAGGCGCAGGCTTATAATCTCCGGATTGTCTGTCTCTCCTTCCACACCGCAGTTCCAGCTGTTTACATTGTTATCCCCATCCGTATTGTTCCAGCCGTTTTTCTCATTATGCTTGATATTATAAGAGTACATATCGTACAGCGTAAACCCGTCATGGCACGTCAGAAAATTAACGGAAGCGCTTTTCCCTCGTTCTGATGGATCATAGAGATCCTTAGAACCGGTAATTCTGGTAATTGCCGTCCCGGCCATACCCTCATCACCTTTTAGAAAGCGCCGCATATCATCCCGGTACTTTCCATTCCATTCGGACCATCTGCGGTATGCGGGAAAATTACCTACCTGATACAGTCCGCCTGCATCCCATGCCTCCGCAATCAGCTTGGTCTTCCCAAGAATCGCATCCGATGCAATCGCCTGCAGTATCGGCGGCTCTTCCATCGGCGCCCCATTCTGATCTCTGGTCAGAATAGACGCCAGATCAAACCGGAATCCATCTACACGGTATTCTGTTACCCAATAGCGCAGACAGTCAATAATAAACCTGCGGGGCATTGGATGATTACAGTTCATAACATTCCCACAGCCGCTGAAATTATAATAATAACCGTCCGGGGTCAGGATATAGTAAATATTATTGTCAATTCCTTTAAAAGAAAAACAGGGTCCGTTCTCATTTCCCTCCGCCGTATGGTTAAACACGACATCCAGAATCACTTCGATACCGTTTTCCTTCAGCTCATAAATCAGCTGTTTTAATTCATCTCCCTCATGGTTATGCTCCACGACAGAGGAATAACCTGTATTCGGCGCGAAAAAGCAGACCGTATTGTATCCCCAGTAATTGTAAAGCTGTACCCCGTCTACCACTCTGGCATTTTCCATTTCATCAAACTCAAAGATCGGCATCAGCTCCACGGCATTGATACCCAAATCCTTCAGATAAGGAATCTTCTGCCGCAGTCCTTCGTACGTTCCCCGTGCGCGTTCTGTTACGCCAGAAGACGCGTCTTTGGTAAATCCCCTGATATGCATCTCATAAATCACCAGATCCTCCAGCGGATATTCCAGCTGCATCCCTTTGCCCCAGTCAAAATTATTCTCAACCACCCGTGCATGGTAAACAAAATCTTTCCCATGCTCCGGACGCTGTCCCCATTCTCTCTGGCCTGTGACCGCCTTGGCATAAGGATCCAGCAAAACATGGTTTTCATTAAAAAGCAGGCCCCGTTCTCTGTCGTAAGGACCGTCTAACTGAAACGCGTATTCAAATTCCTCAATCCGCAGGCCGAACACCAGCATAGAGTAAGTATTTCCAATATGGTAGGAATCCTGAAATTTCAGGCGTGCATAAGGCTCTTTTTCCTGTGGATGGAACAATAGCAGCGTACAGCTGGTTGCACCAACGGAATGAATCGTAAAACTGACTCCATTGGACGTCGCTGTCGCGCCATCCCTGTTATAAAATCCCGGGCGGACTTTAAACCCGTCTATCTCATCCAAAGCCTGCAGCTTTACTCCGCGCTGCGGCCGGTGAAACACGAAATCCAGCCTCTCTTCGTCCGAGGCCTGAATACTATGCGCCTCCGCCAGGTGACCTTCCTCTCTAGGCTCTTCTTTCACGTATTCCTGAGAAAACGCCTCTTTTTCATGTCCTTCCTGTGGATGCGCTTTCTGTATACGCTCTTCGTCTCCATATACTTCTTCCGCTTGTTTTTCCCGTGAATGCTCTTGTATATGCTCTTCGCTTCCATATACTTCTTCCGCTTGCTTTTCCTGCGGCCGCTCTTCTATCTGTTCTTCGTTTGCACAGGGTTCTTCCGGATTCTCTTTCTTAGAATACTCTTCGTCCGCCTGCTTTTTTATTGCAGCTCTTTCTTCCGGATTCTCTTTCTGCGGGCGTTCTTCTCTGGTATGCCCTCCTTGCGTGTATTCTTCTTTCTTATAGTTTGGCGCCGAATATTTCTTCTTCGGCAGAAGCCGATCCAACCAATTTTTCATTACTCCATTTGCCATTCAACCACTCTCCTGACTTATTATTTTCCTGCATGCCTCCCATTCTGTACCTATACTTACTATGTTGCCGGACAAACCCAAACGTGAACGGCGCTCTCTCTAACACGGCCTGAAACAACAGCAATTGCAAAGCATATTCAAAAATAACATGCTAAGGCACCAGTTCCCGGTTCCTGCATAGGGTCTTTCGTATCCCTGTCCCATACTCTGATACCAGGTTCCGCCAAACTCAAGATGCTGTTTCAGCTGCCGGTATTCCATATTGCTCGGCTCCAATGCAACGGCACGGTCAATATGCTCCGTCGCCGTAATCGTGTTGCCAATCCCCGCATTCGCAACGGCGCTGTAGTAATACCACCTTGCGTCTCTCTCACTGATGGAAACAGAATTCAAAACATTCAGAGCCTCTTTATAATGCCTGCTGGCAATATAATTCGCAGCTGCCTGCAATTCTATGGAGCCGTCGCCGCTCCCGGAAGAAAATCCGCTGTACGTCCGGTTGCTTCCATAGCTGTATCCCTGCTGCTTTTCCTTCATAATCTGATCGTACGCCTGCTGCACCTGTTTGAATTTCTCTTCCGCCAAATCCTTGTGGGGATTATTCACATTGGCATCCGGATGATAGTTCCGGCTCAGGGTACGATAGGCTTTTTTTATTTCCGCATCACTGGCTGAGGGCGTAATGCCCAAAATCTCATAGGGATTTGACATTTTGCTTTCCCTTTCTCTTTTTCTCCTGTTGTTTTTTCTTCTTTATCTGAATATATTCATATCTGGACCATACACCGGAATATAATACATTCCGAAGAATATCCGCATGCATCAGAATCGGAAGCCGCTCAAAGGATTTGGCGCATTCTGACATCATACTGGTAAGGATCAGCTTTGCAAACGTTTCAAAGTCTCCTTCCTGCTGACAGATCATCCGGGAAAATGGATTGTATTCCTGCTTCTTTTTATCCTTTCCAAAATCCTCATAGGCATCCATCATATAGATAAATTTTCCCATATAAAAGCTAAAATACCGTAGTTCTTCTGACCATTCGTCTCTCTTCCAGTCAAAAATCTCTCCCAGCATTTCTCCGGTCAGTCCGGCAATCACGTCGATATTCTCTTCTTCCGCCGCCTCCAGCTCCGCTAATTCCCGGATATATTTCTGAACCGCTGCACTCTGAAGAGGATATTTTTCACTGATTCGCTGATAATCCTTCCGAAGAGCCTTGACAAACGCCCGCTTGGCATAAGCCCTGTCGTCTTTCCAGTCGTCCTCTAAATTATGATATGCCAGAATCACATTCATATCTGCCGCATATTCTGTCGCTTCATTTATCCATGCCCTCTGCTTCTTCGTTGGATGAAGCGGACAGGTAAATTCTGTTTCTTCCCGTTCTAACTCGTACAGTCCAGTCAGAAGCACGACTAAAAATGTCATATCATAATTCAAAAGCATCTGCCCTTTAGCGCCGCAGGTCTGCTTCAGCTTCTGGCATAGTCCGCAGTAATATGCCTGATACGCCGCTGCATCGTCTTCTGAAAGTTCTTTCCTGTTGATATTGATATATCCAAACATCAGAACTCTTCCTAACTTTTCCGGATAAATTCTGACCGGCACCTGGGGCAGGTAATGCAGATCCTGCCTCTTCCCTTCGGCACACGCACCGTCTGTTTGCACTGCGGACATTTATAAAAACGGTAACTCTTCTTCTGTGCCTGCCGCTCTTTCCATTTATTCCATTTTACAACACTCTGATACCTGAAATTGCGAAAACGCTGATTCTCCTGCTGCCGCTTTGCTGTTTTTCTCGAAAATGCCCGAAAATACGTGTAAACCAGCACTACAAGTGAGATCAGATAAATCCACTGCTTCTTTGCAAACATAGAAACTACCATCAATAGAACCGTCATCCACAGGCAAACCTTAGACAATTCGTCAAATCCATAACGGCCAACCATAAATCTCTGTACTTTTTCCTTCATTTCATGCACCTTCATTCGTTATAATCATTCATATAACAAATATGGTACCGTTTGAATTTCAGGCTGTCAACTGACCTATTGACTTTTAAGAAACATTTTATAAAATCGTTATAAAATCAATAAATCTTCATCTTTCTGCGCATCTGCTCCGGTTCCTGTGCATATGCAGCCGCTGTTTCTGCAGAAATCACGCTCTTCATATATGCGGACAAAATGGCATCATCCATTGTCTGCATCCCGTTATGTTTCTTCTGTTCCATAACGGAAGTAAGCAAAGCCAGCCGCCCTTCCCGAATCATCAGCTGAACCTCTTTATCCGCCAGCAGCACTTCTGACAGCAGCGCTCTGCCGGCTCCGTCCATACAAGGCAAAAGCTGCTGCGCAGACGCTCCCGCAAATACCTTTGACAGCAGTGTCTGCACCAGCTCTTTTCTGTGTGCAGGAAATACATCAATCAATTGACGCAGGGCATCTTCTATCCTTCCGTCCGACAGCAATACAATCACCAACACCCCGGCCTCTGCTGCAAGAATCGCTTCCCATACCGCTTCCGCATCCGGCAGCTCACTGACAAGCAGCACATCTGCGTCCTGACGCACTGCCGCCTGAATCGCTTTCGCATAACTTCCGGCATCCGTTCCGATTTCTCTCTGTGAAATCAGGCTGTTCCCCTTAGAAAGCAGATATTCCACAGGATGCTCAATTGTAACAATATGCTTGGCCTTTGTCCCTGCAATCTCCTGCAAAAGACTTGCCGCTGTTGTAGTCCTGCCGCTTCCGGCTTCCCCGGTCAGCAAAACCAGTCCCCTGCTCATCCCTGCAAATCCCATAACTGCATCGGGGATTCCCAGCTCCCTCCCGTCTGGAACTTTCAGTGACAACAGCCGGACAGCCGCTGCATAACGCCCCTGCTGCCGGTAAGCATAAATGCGGATGCGAAATGCCTCCGAACACGTAACTGCGGCTTCTGTTTCTCCATCTTTTTCCAGCGCACTCCACTGTACCCTGCTTAAAACAGTATGCAAAAACCTGTCCACCTCTTCCGCTGACACTTCTCCTGCCGCCTCACACAGCGTTCCATTTATCCGGAACATAACCGGATGATCCGGTGCCAGATGAATATCAGATGCTTTTGCATCCTGCGCCAGTTTCAGTAGTTCTTCTATCATCGCAAAACCTCCCTGTCCCTTATGTGATCTTTCCTGAAACTTCAAGAATGCCCCGGCGTTCTTGCGGCCTCGCGCAGCAGGGCAGCTTCACTGACAATCCCCCTTTGCACGCCTGCCATCCGCCGAAAGCTTTCCCGCAGCCAGAACATTTGCTCTGGCCAAGAAAAAACAGTGGCCAAAACATACGTCTTCCTGTATGTTCCGACCACTGGCTGAGCATTAATTGAAAAACGAAAAAGCAGAGCGATAAGCCGGGTTATGTCGTGAATGATCATCTATCTTGGACAACTGTCGCCAGCTGCCTCCAGCAACCTACCTAAAGCTGGCGGGCCACGTCAACGCTTTGTTTCGGTCTTGCTTCGGATGGGGTTTACATATGCCCCCTCTGTTACCAGAGAGGCGGTAGTCTCTTACACTGCCCTTCCACCCTTACCAGAAAAACTGGCGGTACATTTCTGTTGCACTTTCCTTGGAGTCGCCTCCACCGGACGTTATCCG
>CAJUPF010000025.1 GCA_910588565.1 uncultured Lachnospiraceae bacterium | reverse complement strand
GCTTTATTGGCCGGATGCCCTGCAGCGGGGTGCAGGGCACCGTGAATAGTAACTGTTACTTTTCAACAGCCAGCTCAGTCCGTGCGCCTGTCTGCCTGCTGACCGTTAAAAGACGCCGGCACTTAGCGTCCCGTTCCCCAATTCCTTCGTTCATAAATTATTTACAATTTCATCATAAACTTCTCATACTATGTAAATACCGACGACATAAATCATAAGTATACTAATTTTATCAACAAAAGGTAACAACTTAAAATTTAACCATATTTTTTTCATACCTTGCATCAGGCAAGGTTCCTCCCAGTAATTAGTGAGTTGCTTCACTTTTAATAAAATCTTTTTCATATGAAAAGCCGGTGTCATGCACCGGCTCCCTCTTTTTCTAATCCTCCGTAAATCCCTTTTTTCCAAGACGAATATTCAAATACTCCGTATACGCCGCAAACGCAGAAGCCATCGGATACCGTTCCTTAAAATCAGCCGCTTCTGCAAACAGCAGCTCCGATTCGCCCTCCGAAAGCTCCTCCACCCGGATCGCATATCCTTTCATATGCCACTCCACATGCGAAAAAATATGCTTTGAATCCGCAAGCGGTTCTATCTTAAGCGGAGCCAGCCGCATCTCTTTGACATAATCCACCGCTTCCTTAAGCTCCATAAATCCCGTCTCATTGGGAAACTCATACATCCCCGCCAAAAGCCCTTTTTGGGGCCGCTTTCGGAGCACAACTTTTTCTCCGTCCCGGATCAGAAGCACCGTCCGTTTCTCAATCCTGCGCTTTGCCGCTTTGCTTTTGACCGGAAGCAGTGCAATCCTTCCCTCTTTTCTGGCAATACAAAGCTGCTGCCAGGGACATTCCATACATTTTGGCTCTCCGTTTGGCAGGCAGACCGTTGCGCCCAGTTCCATCAGCGCCTGATTAAATTCCCCTGCCTGATCTTTTGGTATAATCTCCAACAGATATTGTTCCATATTGGCACGGACAGACTGCTTCATAATATCCCTGTCGTCTCCCGCTGCCCTTGAAATCACCCGAAGCACATTTCCATCCACCGCCGGAACCGGCTTGCCATAGGCAATCGACGCTACCGCGCCAGCTGTATAACGGCCAATCCCTTTTAATTTCAGCAGCTTTTCATACTCCGGCGGAATCCTGCCGCCATACTGTTCCATCACCTGTTTTGCGGCAGCCTGCATATTCCGCACACGGTTATAGTAGCCCAGTCCTTCCCATAATTTCAAAAGCCGTTCTTCCTCACATTCCGCCAGAGCTTTGACATCCGGCAGCTCTTTTACAAACCGTTCAAAATATGGTTTTACAGCCTCCACTCTGGTCTGCTGCAGCATAATCTCCGATACCCATACCCGGTAAGGCGAAGCGTCTTCTCTCCAGGGGAGCGTCCTGGCATGGAGGGGAAACCATTCCAGCAACGGCTTTACAAGGACGTTCAGCCCATATTCTTCTATTTTCATAACATCTGCATCCTCTTTCTGACAAATACGCCTATTTTTTCCAGGCATTCCGCAATCACTTTCTGGGAATACGCATAGGAACAGCGGATATAGCCGTCCCCACAAGCGCCAAAAGCATCTCCGGGTATCACCGCCACTTTCTGATCCGCCAGTAATTCCCTGCAGAATTCCTGGCTGTTTAAGCCTGTGTCCGCAATGGATGGAAATACATAAAACGCTCCTTCCGGGACAGCCAGCTTCAGACCCATATCCAAAAAACCTTTTACCATCATTCTGCGTCTTTTATCATATTCTTCCCGCATCAGCGCAATTTCTTTATCCCGGACAGGCGCTGTCAGCGCTTCTAGCGCCGCATACTGGCTGGTTGTGCCCGCCGACATTGTCGTAAACTGATGTATTTTATTCATATGGAAAATAACATCCCCTGGGCCTGCTGCAAATCCCAGCCGCCAGCCTGTCATTGCAAACGCCTTGGAAAATCCGTTTAACACCAGAGTTCGTTCCCGCATACCTGGCAGAGATGCAATGGATACGTGCTTTTTCCCATATGTCAGTTCCGCGTAGATTTCATCGCTGATTACAAAAATATCATGTTCTCTCGCAATCTCTGCAATGGCCTCCAAATCCTCCCGCTCCATAATCGCGCCCGTGGGATTGTTGGGAAAAGACATCAGCAGCGCCTTTGTCTTCTCTGTTATCTTAGCCAAAAACTCCTCCGCTGTAAGCCGGAATCCATTGGACTCCTTTGTCTCTAACAGCACCGGTACGCCGCCGCATAGCTCCACACAGGGTTCGTAAGAAACGTAACAGGGTGTGACTACAAGCGCCTCATCACCAGGATTTAACAGTGTACGGAGCGCCAGATCAATTCCCTCGCTTGCACCCATGGTAATCAGGATTTCATTCTCTCCCTGGTAATGCAGATCAAATTTGGCCAGATAATCCGCAACAGCCCTGCGAAGCTCTACCATTCCCCGATTATCCGTATATTTTGTCTCCGCCCTCTGAATAGATTCAACCGCCGCCCTTCGGACATGTTCAGGCGTCGCAAAATCTGGTTCTCCTACCCCTAAGGAAAGCGCCCCATCCAATGAATTTGCCACATCAAAAAAATCCTTGATACCAGAATCCGGCATCTCCTTCACAATCCTTGATATGTATGATTTTTCCATAACTTTTCTCCTGACGGTAACAATTATTTCTCGCAAAACCTTATGCGGCCTGCCCAAAAACGGGCAGGCCTGTCATGATTCACTGTCTATTTTCCTTTTTAAACCTGCCTAAATTCCGGCAGCTACAGCCTCTGGCTTTCTGCTTACTTTGATAGAAACTGCTTTGGACTCAGCCGGGACATTCCCCAGATTGGTCTGTACTGCAACCACTTTATAATAACAGGTACCCTCAGATCCTTCTTTTAATCCCTTGTGTTCATAGGAAGTCGTTTTCGCGGATACTTCCGCCAGCTTCTGATATCTGTCACTGGAAGCTGATTTATAATAAATCACATATCCACTGGCATTGCCGGCTGCTTTCCAGGTTAATTTTATTTTTCCTCCTGACACAAATTTCGCGCCAAGATTGGATACTTTTGCCAGACGTTTCAGATAAGCAGTCGGCTCGCTCTTTGCCCCGGTCAGTTTTAACGTATTGCTTACTGCCTGAACATAATAAGTATAATCGACGCCTACGCCCAATCCCTGATCCGTAATGGATGTCTGATTTGTCTGTCCTACGAGAATCATAGTACGGCCATTGGAGCGGTATACCTGATACAATTCCGCTCCGGTAACGCCTTTCCAGCTTACCTTCACTTTTGAGCCGGATTTTTCTGCCTTAACGCCTTTTGCGGTTCCCAGCTGCGGCGTAATCTCAACTGTGCCGCCTGCTTTTATGGAACTGCCCTTATAAGCGCTCAAACGGTATCTCAGCGCCTTTGCTCCTGGCGTCACAGGATTCGTCAGTGTGTATGACGTTTTGCTGCCGCCTGCAACCTTTGCCACCCTGGTATATTTTCCGGTAACTGCATTATATGCTTCGATATAATAGCCGCTTGCCCCATAGACACGATTCCATGTAAGCGTATCTTGCTGCGTCAGTGTATTCGCTGCCGTCTTCGTATAAGAAGTATTCTTTATCCGGAATCCGTTTGGTGCAGAGAATCCCATTTTCACAGAAACTTCTGCAGAAGAAAAATATTCTTTGCCGGATTTCGTTGTCTGATAGGCTTTAACCATAAAGGAATGCGTGCCGCTTTTGCCTGTTTTGTATTCCAGGGAACGCTTTGCTGTCGTAGATAAAAGCGCATAAGAATCTCCCTGCGTACCTGACCGGTAATAAACCTCATATCCCTCCGCATTTGCAACGGCAGTCCAGGTAAGCCTGACAGTATCCGCAGACTTTACTGCCACTTCTGCCGTTATGCTGCCCAAAGCATTTTTTACTTTGGAAACATCCGAATATCTTCCATACGTATTGCCTGCTTTGGCATCGTAATAAAAAGCTTTTACTTTATATGAATAGGTCTTTCCAAACTCGATATCTTTATCAATATACTGATCTGCTGTCACCGCGGCAATTTTCTTAAAATTTTCCTTGCCGGATTTACGGTATATTTCATATCCGGTAACATAATCCCGTTTGGACTGCATCGAAAGTAAAATCTGTCCGTTTTCATTTAATTTTGCTTTTACCGATGCCTTAGGCACAGAAACTGTAACACTCGCCTCATCTGACAAAGAGGTCAGCAGTTCCTGGGAAAGATAATCGTCTTCCACAATCTTTCTGCGGATTTTGTAATAGTATTTGCCAAGATCTGCCTTTTCATCAATATACGTATATTCGCCGTCTTTGCCGGCAGTCACTGTTGCAATCCAGCTATATGCGCTCCGCGTATTCTTCTGAGCGCGATAGACTTCATAAACGCCCCGTTCCTGCGCATCCCATTTCACCTGCACCGCCGGTTTGGTAAATCCGGTATATTTTCCGGTGCCATTTTTAACCGGAACACTCGTTACAGAAGCTGACGGCTGATCCGGGACTTCAAAATCCCCAAATGAAACGTCTTCTTCTGCCGTTTCTCCTTCATCATCCCGGAAATTATAAGGCACAATAGAAACTACATATGTTGCGCCTGGCTGCAATGTACAGCTCGCTGTAAGCGATTTCTTTGTGTACTCTTCTGCCAGCGTAGTATCGTTTAAATACACGGAAACATAGTGTGTATTACTGTCTTCCCACTTTATAAGAATCTGTCTTTTGGCAGCATCATAATTAATTTCATAACTTCCGATTCTTGCTACATAGTCATCTACTTCCAGCAGGCAGCTTGCGTCCTTTCCCACTTCTTCATTCTTATTGAAAGGAACGACTTTATAGGTATGCTTGCTGCTGGCGTCCAGCCGCCATCCTGAAAGCGTCAGTTTTCCCGCTTTCTGATTGACCGCGATCGGCACATTATCCTGATAAATTTCTGCAGAAGCAATATTATCCCCGGACCACTCAATGGTCAGAATACGCTGCTCCAAATCATAGCTTGCATCCACGGAATCCACTGCAGCCTGCTTATAAGGAATAATCGTGGTCGCTGACACAGAACCGCATCTGACGCCTGCCGCGGTATATGCCTCTACTTTAAAATCATAGGTCTGCCCTTCTTCAAACTCATACGCCGCTCCCTGCGCAAAATCATACGTAGTCCCCGTATACTTTTCTTTTACAACCGCTCCATTTACATAAATTGTCACATAAGCACAGTCACTGGTCACGTTATAAGTCAGGCTGACGGTATCCTTATTCTCCTTGTAGGAAGTGCTCAGATTTGAAATCTCAGACTTGCCTTCAGAAACACCGGGACCCACCGGAGTTACCACAGGCTCCGTACTTTCGGTATCATCCGTGCTTTCAGTATCATCCATACTTTCGGTATCCTCAGCCTCATCTTCTAAGGCTTCGTCCTCAGCATCCCGGCTGTCCACTACTGTCGCTTTTACTGGACCTGTCTGTGTCACGGAAAATACCATTACAACCGCCAAAAGCAAAGATAAACATCTTTTCAATCCCATTACTTATTCTCCTCTCGTTATTTGGAAGATATTATACTATCTTTTTCTTATTATTTCCAGCTACTTTTCAAAAAAATTTTTCTCAAATTCGTTTTTGTAAAATCTGCTGTAAAATCTATTTTTTCATTATCCTTTTCAGGCAAATAGTAACAGTTCAGATGCCTTCACGGTTACTGTTTATCCTTATCATGTTTACAATAAAAAAATATCGGCGCGGAAGTGAAAAATAACGAACCATTAGCACATTGAAACAAAGTTTTGTGAAATTATTGTCAAGGCCGTCAATCCGGTGTATAATTGGTATGATATGTACAAACAGGCAGATCGTCATCCGACATCTGTAATTTCAAAACAGGAGGTTTTACCCATGAACAATTTAATCTTAGAAGTAGCTGATCAGATCGCAGTGTTAAAAATCAGCAGGCCGGGTGCATTAAATGCATTAAATTCTGAAACTTTAGACGAGTTAAATGAAGTTTTAACAGAAATTGAAGGCAGAGACGATATCAAAGTCGTTATTTTAACCGGCGGCCCGGACAAGAAAGGCAATGAATTTAAGTCCTTCGTTGCAGGCGCAGATATCGCTGAGATGGTGAATTTCTCCGCAGCAGAAGCACGCGCATTCGGTATGAAGGCTTCCGTTCCTTTCTTCAAACTGATGAACATGAGACAGGTTACCATTGCTGCAGTAAACGGATTCGCACTTGGCGGCGGATGTGAAATCGCTATGGCATGTGATATCCGCATTGCTTCCGACAATGCAACCTTTGCACAGCCGGAGTGCGGCCTTGGCATTATCCCAGGATTTGGCGGCACACAGAGACTGGCCCGCTTAGTCGGCATGGGACGCGCAAAAGAGCTGATCTTCACCTGCGACAACATCGACGCAAACGAGGCTTACCGGATCGGCCTGGTAAATAAAGTCGTTCCACAGGATCAGCTGATGGAAACAGCACAGAAGATGGCGAAAAAGATCTGCTCCAAAGGAAGCTATGCCGTTACCATTGCAAAAGCTGCAATCAACAACGGATATGACATGGATATCAAAAATGCAGTTGAGATGGAAGCTAACTTATTTGGCATTACCTGCTCAACCCATGACAAGACAGAAGGCATGAGCGCGTTCCTTGAGAGAAGAGCTGCTGATTTAACAGATTTTTAAGTATGATGAATAAAACAATTGGATTTATCGGCTGCGGCAATATGGGCAGCGCCATGATCGGAGGCATAACCGCCTCCGGTCTTTGTGCTCCGGCTCAAATCATTGCAAGCGCGCACACACAAACAACGTTAGACAGCATATCCGCCGCTTATGGCATACAGGTCACCTTAGATAACACAGAAGTGGCCAGACGTGCGGATATTATTTTCCTGGCAGTCAAGCCTTATCTGTATCAGACTGTTATCGAAGAAATCCGCGATATCACAGAGAACGACAAGCTGATTGTGGCAATTGCCGCCGGAATCAGCCATTCCAGACTGGACAGCTTTTTCGGCAGACCCGCCAAAATTATCCGGGCCATGCCAAATACGCCCGCCATGGCCTTAGAGGCTATGTCCGCATTAACGCCAAACGAGCATGTCACTGCAGAGGAACTGCAGATGATTATCACGATATTTGAAAGTTTTGGCAAAGCAGAAGTGATACCGGAAGGGCTGATGGATACTGTAATCGGCGTCAGCGGTTCTTCCCCGGCTTATGTATTTCTGTTTATCGAAGCAATGGCGGATGCAGCCGTCGCTGATGGTATGCCCCGCAAACAGGCATATAAATTTGCCGCGCAGGCTGTCTATGGAGCCGCAAAAATGGTTCTTGAAACCGGAAAACATCCTGGAGAATTAAAAGACGCCGTCTGCTCTCCAGGCGGCACTACCATAGAAGCAGTCGCAAGACTCGAAGAAACCGGATTGCGCAGCGCCGTAATCAGCGCACAACGGCGCTGTGTGGAAAAATCTAAAGAAATGGGGCGCTGACACAAAAAAACTCTCCCTGGGGCACATCAGCATACTTAAGGAAGTATATCTGTGGGAATTTATCTGCGTCAGCAGGCACCGGCGTTTCGGCAAATCCATAACCTTTGAGATTCTGAGGATAGCAAAAGTTATGCGTGTCTTAAAAGCTTCGGGAAAGCTTTTAAGACACGCTTGCTCTGAATGAAGAAAACGCTGCAATAGCCTTGACAATGCCCATACAGAGATTTCCTCCATCCTGACTTACAACGATGAAAATTCCCTGGCCTGCGTCAGAAAGCCGCGGATTCCAAAGGATATTTAAAAAATCTAAACAAACTTATTTAGCTCCCTGTCATATCTATAGTCGATTTCCTGCAATTTTTCCATCAATTCTCCAGGATCTGCATCATACGCTTCGCAAAACTCCTGTAGAGACGGGTAACGATCCCGCAGATGAGTATTTACAAAGCTAAGCAGCATCACCGGATCTTTCGGTAATTTCATTTCCATCCGTTTAACCCTTACCGCTTTCTTTCTACGCCATATTTTTCTTCTAACTCTTTCACTGTCTCCATATAAACCGTCTGCTTCTTCTGCTGCAAAAGTGTATCCGCCAGCTGATCCTTAATTGCAGAAAAATCTGCCGCCTTCTCCTCCTTTTTATCATCAATCTGAATCAGATGATATCCAAACTGTGTCTTAACCGGGCCAATCAACTCTCCCACTGCACCCTCAAACGCAGCCTTTTCAAATTCCGGCACCATCTGTCCTCTGCCAAAATATCCAAGATCTCCGCCATTTTCTTTTGAAGGACAAGTAGAATACTCTCTGGCTGCCTCTTCAAAAGCCCTGCCTTCTTCCAGTTCTCCTGCAATCTTCTGCGCCATAGCTTCCTCGTCTACCAGAATATGCTTTGCCTTGACCTGCTCTTTTGATGCAAACTGCGCCGGATTAGCATCAAAATATGCTTTTACCTCCTCCTCCGTCACAGTAACCTGATTCATAATCCCTGTAGCCGCCATATGGCTCGCCAGCTCATTTTCCATCTTCGCAAGCGTTTCTTTAAACTCCTGGCTTTCCTTAATCTTCTTTTCCTCTGCCAGCTTAGAAAACAAGTGAAATCCAATCAGCTGCTCCAACAGCTCATCCTTTGCCTGCGGGTTCGACAGATAAATCTGTTGTTCCGGCGGATAATTGGCAATTAAATTGTTTAATTCCTGTTCTGTAATTTCATGTCCTGCCGATACTGCTAAAATTTTTTCATTCATTTGTAATACTCCTTTTTTTATAATATTGAAACCATACTTAACATAAGTACCAGTAACTTACCCCCAAACAGCCACTGCCGCCAAATCACTTTTTACGAAAAGAAAGAAATACCCCAGCCCTTACGGGCGGCCGGTCAGCTCCCGCTGACCGTAAAGATATACCTCATGGCATCCCTTGATTCCAGCCCTTACGGGCGGCCGGTCAGCTCCCGCTGACCGTAAAGATATGTTGCAAAATACAATATTGATGCAAATATTACAATTGTAGGCCCAGTTGCAACGTTGGTATAGTAAGATACAAACAAGCCCGTCACTCCGGAAAACATCGAAAACAGTATGGAAAAGAAATGATACTCCCGCATATTCTCCGAAAGATTCCTGCCTGCCGCAGCAGGCAAAATCAATAACGCATTTATAATCAATATTCCCACCCATTTAATAGATAACGTCACAATTGCCGCAACCAATACCGCAAACAAATTCTCTATCAGCCCCACCGGAATCCGTCTGCTTCTGGCAAGCGTTCTATGAATGCCAGAGGCCAAAAGCCAGTTAAAGCAAAGACAAAAAAAAGCCGCCGCCACCACAAAAATCACCAGCAGATACCCAATCTCCTCTCTGGTAATACTTAAAATATCACCCACTAAAAGGCTGGAATACCTGCTGAAATTCCCGCCCTTTGATAATATGGCAAGCCCGATTGCAATGCTGCAGGAAGAAAACACAGAAATCACCGTATCTGTGGAAGCGCCGCTTTTACCGCTGATATAATTCAGCAGCAATGCAAACAAAACTGCAAACAGCAACATAGACAAATTAGTATCTGAAATTCCAAATACAACGCCAACAGCAATTCCAGTCAATGCCGAATGTCCCAGCGCATCCGAAAAAAATGCCATTTTCCGGTTTACAATCATCGTTCCAAGCAATCCAAACAATGGCGTAATAACCAATACGGCAATCAGCGCATTCCGCATAAATCCATATTCTAACACGATTTCCTCCTTTACTTCATCGTTACATATCCCGGCAGCTCTTCCACTCCAAAGATCTCCTGAAACTCCCCGCTTGCGTATACCTCTTTTGCGCTGCCCTCTTTTAACACCGTTTTGTCCAGCAGAATCACCTTGTCCGCATAGTTTTCCACATAGTCCAGATCGTGGGAAATCAGGATAATCGCCAGATCAAAATGCTTTTTCAAATACACAATTGTACGATAAAATAACTCCATGCCATTTTGATCCACACCGGAAACCGGTTCATCCAGCAACAGCAGATTTGGCTCATCCATTACTGCCATTGCAAGCAAAACTCTTTGCAGCTGCCCGCCGGACAAATTGCAGACCTGCCTGTCAATCAAATCCTGCGCTTCAAATACCTCCAACGCTTTTTTAATCTCCGCCTCCGCCTTTCTGCTTTTTCTCAAAAAAACCGGAAAACGGAACTGATATGCGGCAATCAGATCATATACGCTTAAAGGCGTATTTTTTTCGATATTAATACTCTGTGGGACATATCCTACTTTTAACTTTCTGAGCCTTCCATTTTCCCTGTCTTTAAATTCAATTTTTCCTTCATGCGGAATATCATCCAGGATCGCCCGGATCAGCGTTGATTTTCCGGCGCCGTTTTTGCCAATCACCGCATTGATGCTTCCACAGTGAATATGCAGATTGACATCTTCCAGAATCACCTGTTCCCCGAAACGCACGCCTAAATGATTGACTTTGATACAATGCAGCCCACAGGGCTGAATGATTTTTCTCATGCTATTCCACTCCAAACGTATCCTGCAGGATATTGATATTCGCCTGCATACCATCCAGATAACTGTCAGGCTTATAATCGCCCCGTACCAGCGTATCCAGATAGCAAACCGTTACATCAGCCTCTTTGGAAACCGTCTCGGCAAGGCCGCTGCCATATAATTCTTCCGCAAAAATAATCGATATTCCGTCTTCTTTTATCGATTTCAGCACATCCGCCACTTCTCCGGCGCTGACCTGGCGTTCTTCGTCCAGATCCACCTCATATCCAATCGAAAGCCCATAATCTTCCGCAATATATTCGTAGGCTTCATGAAATGAGATAATCCTGCTGCCTGCCGCAGCTTCCCGGATTGCGGCCTGCTGTTCTTCCAGTTCTGCAAGCTTCTGATCATAAGCTGACGCATTTGCTTTCATCTCTTCTGTATATTCTCCTGCAATGGCACAAAGCTGCTCCGCGATCGCTGCCACCTGCCTGCGGTACGTCCCAACGCTCATCCATACATGCGCGTTTCCCTCGGCTTCTCCATGATCGCCGGAGTGAACGGACATTTCCTCCGTCTGCTCTTCTCCCTGATCTCCAGTATGCGCCAAGTCCTCACCAGCGTGGATTTCCCCATGTCCATCCGAAGACAATTCCAGACCTGCAGCCGTTTCTGCAATCTTCAAAAGCGGATACTGTTTTGCCGTATCCTCCAGAAAAGACTCCATACCGCCGCCATTTACCAGAAACAGCTCCGCCCCAGACAACAGCCGCATATCTTCCGGCGTCAGCTGGAAATCATGCAGACAGCCCGTCTGCGGCTCGCTTAAATTTATCACTTCCAGTCCGCTGCAGTCCCCGACTACATTGATAGCCGCAATATAAATCGGATAAAAAGAAGTCACAACCGTAACCTTATTCTCATCCTCCTCCTGGCTTTTCGCGTAAACTCCTGTAAAAAGCGCAGCGCCCAGAGCTACTGCCAGCAGCAATACCGCAGTAAAAACATACTTATTTCTCAAAATTCCTCCTTATTTTGGCTGCTCAAAACTGCCATCTGCCACCAGCGAATCAATATAATCCCAAATCTCATCCCTTCCCTGCTTTGTCAGCGCTGAAAAAGCAAAAATTGGGGTACCGGGCGACAAGTTCAGACACAGCCGGATTGCTTTGAGATGCTTCTGCAGCTGGCTCCGTTTCAGCTTGTCTGCCTTTGTCGCGATAATAATCGGTTCAAACCCCTGGTAAACAATCCAGTCGTACATTGTCCTGTCATTTTCTGACGGATCGTGCCGGATATCAATCAGCAGAAATACCGCTTTTAGCTGTTTTGATTTGTGGAGGTAGTTCTCAATCATAACACCCCATTTGCGTTTTTCCGCTTCCGGCACCTTTGCATATCCATATCCCGGCAGATCGACAAAGTAGAGTTCTTTATTAATATTATAAAAATTAATCGTCTGGGTCTTTCCCGGCTGCGCCGATGTTCTTGCCAGGGATTTCCGATTCATCAGCGCATTGATAAGCGATGATTTACCGACGTTGGATTTTCCTGCAAAAGCTACTTCCGGCAGGGTATTCTGAGGCAAAACGCTTGTAATGCCGCATACGGTTTCCAGTTCTACATTTTTTATGATCATATCGTATTCCCTCACACAAATGCTGTTTTCAGCACATCCTTCATAGTTTCCACATATACGATTTTAAGTCCTTTTTTAATCTCCGACGCAATTTCTTCCATATCCTTTTCATTCTTTTTGGGAACACAGATCGTTTTCATTCCGGCGTTTTTCGCAGCCAGTGTTTTTTCTTTCAGGCCGCCAATCGGAAGCACACGGCCCCGCAGCGTAATTTCCCCTGTCATTGCCACATCCCAGCGCACCTTATGCTTTGTTATCGCAGAGAGCATCGCCGTCGCCATTGTAATGCCGGCGGAAGGCCCGTCTTTTGGGACCGCTCCCTCCGGAATATGGATATGCATATCGTGTTCCCGGAAAAATGATTTCGGAATTTTATATTCTTCACTGACGGAACGAATGTAACTGATTCCTGCCTGCGCAGACTCCTTCATCACATCGCCCAGTTGCCCGGTCAGTTTAAATTCTCCTTTTCCCGGCATAACATTGACCTCAATTTCCAGCGTATCACCGCCTACGCTTGTCCATGCAAGCCCCCTTACAATTCCAATCTCATCGGTTTTATCCGCTCTGTCAAATGTGTATTTCTCTTTCCCCAGAAACTGGCTGAGATTCTTTTTGGTCACGGAAACTTTTTTCCTGTTATCCTCGTAAATTTCCCTTGCAGCTTTCCGGCAGATCTCGCCTATCTTACGTTCAAGGCCACGCACGCCAGCTTCTCTGGTATAACTGCGGACAACCATCCCAAGCGCTTCGTCGCTGACTGCAAGCTGGTTCCTTTTCAATCCGTTCTTCTTGATCTGTTTGCGCATCAGATGCTCTTTTGCAATATGCAGCTTCTCATTTTCCGTATAACTGTTTACCTCGATCAACTCCATACGGTCAAGCAGAGGCCTTGGAATATCCTGCACGGAGTTTGCCGTTGCAATAAACATAACTTCTGATAAATCAAGCGGTATCTCCACATAATGATCCCGGAATTTACTGTTCTGCTCTGAGTCCAGCACTTCTAGCAGCGCAGAGGAGGTGTCTCCCTTATAATCGCTGCTTACTTTATCAATCTCATCTAACAGCATCAGCGGATTTTTCACGCCTGCCGTACGCAGCCCCGCGGCTATTCTTCCCGGCATAGCGCCTACATAAGTTCTTCTATGCCCTCTGATCTCCGCTTCGTCTCTGACGCCGCCTAAGCATATGCGCACATATTCTTTGTTTAACGCTTTTGCTACAGACCTTGCAATACTTGTCTTTCCGGTTCCCGGCGGTCCCGCCAGACAGATAATCGGGCTCTGTCCTTTGCTGGTCAGATTGTGTACGGCAAGAAATTCCAGCATACGTTCTTTTACTTTTTCCAGGCCATAATGATCGTCATTGAGAATCTTCTTGGCATTTTTCAAATCTTTATTGTCCTTAGACGCCGTATCCCAGGGCAATTCCAACAACGTTTCAATATAGCCCCGCGCTACGGTACTCTCGGATGAACTGGGAGGAATATTTTTAAACCGATCGATTTCCTTGCGGATTCTCTCTTTCACTTCTCTGGAGGCATTCAATTTCTCAAGCGATTCCATGTATTGTTCGGCATCGTCGCCAATATTGTCTTCACCCAGTTCTTCCCGGATCACTTTCATCTGTTCCCGGAGCAGATATTCTTTTTGGTTTTTATCAACCCGTTCCCGAACCTTGGATTGAAACTCATTCTTCAGAGAAATAATATTCACTTCCTGAAGCAGGATTTCCATAAGCGTTTCATAACGTTCTTCTAATGTAACTGCCTCTAAATAGTTCTGTTTTTCCTCATAATAAACGGGTATATTATTGGCAATCAAATCCATCAGCCTCGCAGCGTCTTTTGTCTCTGCTATCTGGCGGAAATATTCTTTCCCCAGCCTTGGATTTAAAGAAGCATACCGGGCATACGCTTCCTGTATTGCCCGGCGCATCCCTTCCCGCGCTTCTGCAGAACAGGCGTCCTGATCTTCTTCCACATATTCTCCCTCTGCCAACAGGTATGGTTCCTGGCTGATTAAACTGATCAGTCTGATACGTCTTTTGCCTTCCACCAGAATCCGGACAATTCCGTTCTGCATCTTAATTACCTGTTTGATGGTTGCGACAATGCCAACCTCGTATAAATCCTCTGCTTTGGGGCAGTCAATTTCAATATCTCTCTGGGTCACCAGAAATAACGTCTGATCCCCCGTCATCGCAGCTTCCACTGCTTTTACAGACATTTCCCTGCTGATATCAAAATGTGCCACCATACCGGGTAAAATTGTCATTCCACGCAATGCAACTGCTGGTAATGTAATACTCATGTCGTTCAATGTAGATCCCCTTTCTGGTTTATTCGTAGCTTACGTAACAGCAATGATATCTCAACTGCTATGCCGTCCGGTCGAAGACTGCATTCCATCAGGCTATAAAGAAACGATACAAAAGCTGCCGCCAGTAACATATGTCCTGCGGCAGCTCCCCCTTACGGTAACAGCTCGGATACCTCCGCTGTTCCCCCTCATGCACTCTTTGATTCTAATAACATATCGGAATCTTCAATTCCGCTTTTTTCCACCTGCTCTTTATGAATCGTGCATTCTGTAATATAATCGTTAGATGGAATTGTATACATCCAATCCATCATAACTTCCTCCATAATTGCACGCAGGCCTCTGGCTCCTGTCTGCCGCTCCAAAGCTTTATCCGCAATCGCCTCAACCGCATCTTTGTCAAAATGCAGCGCCACTCCATCCAGCTCAAAGAGCTTCTGATACTGCTTGATCAAAGAATTTCTAGGTTCCGTCAAAATACGGACCAAAGCTTCCTGGCTCAGAGAGTTTAAAGACACGGTAACCGGAACGCGTCCAATAAATTCCGGTATCAGTCCAAATTTAATAAAATCCTGGGGCATTGCATGTTTAAACGCTTCCCCTACATCGATATCACGCTTATCTTGGATTGCCGCATTAAAACCAATGGATTTCTGATCCAGCCGCCTCTCAATAATCTTATCGAGGCCGTCAAACGCGCCTCCGCAGATAAACAGAATATTCGTCGTATCGATCTGGATTAATTCCTGCTGGGGATGCTTTCTGCCGCCCTGGGGCGGAACGGAAGCAATCGTGCCTTCTAATATTTTCAGCAATGCCTGCTGTACCCCTTCCCCGGATACATCTCTGGTAATGGATACGTTTTCTGTCTTCTTGGTAATTTTGTCGATTTCGTCAATATATATAATCCCATGCTGCGCACGCTCCAGATTATAATCTGCAGCCTGAATAATCTTCAGAAGAATATTCTCTACATCTTCTCCCACATATCCCGCTTCTGTCAATGTAGTAGCATCCGCAATGGCAAAAGGCACATTCAAAATACGCGCTAAAGTCTGTGCCAGATAGGTCTTTCCGGAACCAGTCGGCCCAAGCATCAGAATATTGCTTTTCTGCAGTTCCACGTCGTCGCCGCCGCCCGCAAGAATCCTCTTATAGTGATTATAAACGGCTACGGATAATACTTTCTTGGCATTCTCCTGTCCGATTACATATTCATCCAGAAAAGATTTCATTTCCTCTGGTTTCAGCAGGTTAATCTCCTGATGTTCCGGAGAAAATTCTGCTTCTTCCTCTTCTTCCATCTCTTCTTCGATAATCTCTTCGCAAATATAGACACATTCATCACAGATAAATGCGCCGCTTGGTCCGGCAATCAGCTTTCTGACCTGTTCCTGGGCTCTGTTGCAAAAGGAGCAACGGATTCGTCCGCCGCCGCCAATAATATTCTTTCCCGCCATAGTTTCACTCCATTTATTGTTCCCGATTGGTAATTACAAGATCAATCAAACCATATTCCTTTGCTTCCTGCGCAGAAAGATAGTGATCCCTTTCTGTATCCGCAGCGATTGTCTCATACGGTTTCCCTGTATTTTCCGCAAGAATCTGGTTTAACCGTTTTTTGGTCTTTAATATATTCTCTGCAGCAATCTCAATCTCGGTTGCCTGGCCTCTTGCTCCGCCGGAGGGCTGATGAATCATAATCTCCGCATTGGGCAGCGCCATCCGCTTACCCTTTGTACCGCCGGCTAACAGGAACGCTCCCATGCTTGCCGCAAGACCAATACAAATCGTAGACACATCACATTTGATATACTGCATGGTATCATAAATCGCCAGCCCCGCTGTTACCATGCCTCCCGGAGAATTGATATACAGCTGGATATCTTTTCCAGGATCTTCTGATTCCAGAAACAAAAGCTGCGCGACGATAAGACTGGCTGTGGTCTCATTGACTTCTTCCCCCAGGAAAATAATTCTGTCTTTTAATAATCTTGAGTATATATCATAACTGCGCTCGCCTCTGCTGGTCTGCTCAATGACATAAGGTACTAAACTCATAACTCCTGCCTCCTCGCCTGCTATGCCAATCTCTTTATTCTTCTATTGCGTGTTCCATAATCAAATCTACTGCTTTCTGGACAGCAATATCTTTCTTAATCGAATCCCGCTCTTCCTCTGTCACGTCTTCTTTTGCCTTATCTGCTTCAATGCCGTACATCTCCGCCATCTTTTCGATCTCAGCTTCTACGTCTTCATCGGATGCTTCGATGTTTTCCTCTTTTACAATCTGCTCTAGTACAAGACTGCTCTTAATACGGCTCTCAGCATCCGGGCGCACCTGTTCTTTCAGTCTGTCCATCGTCATAGCGGTCATCTGCATATACTGCTCAAAGCTCATACCCTGCATTGCGATTCTCTGGGCAAAATTCTCAATCTGGATTTCTACCTGAGTCTCGATCATCGCCTCCGGAAGTTCCATCGTGGAAGCTTCTACGATTTTACGGATAGCTTCTTCTTCCTTTGCCTGCTTTGCGCTGGCTGCTTTGCCTTCTGCCAGTTTCTTTCTGACATCGGCTTTGTATTCATCCAGCGTATCGAAATCCGCTACGTCCTGCGCAAATTCATCATCCAAATCCGGAAGTTCTTTTGTCTTGATCTCATGGATCTTTACCTGGAACACAGCCGGTCTGCCCGCCAGCTCTTCATCATGATATTCTTCCGGGAAAACTACGCTGACTTCCACTTCATCTCCGCTGTTTTTCCCGATTAACTGCTCTTCAAAGGTATCGATAAAGGAATGGGAACCGATTTCCAGAGAATGGTTCTCCCCTTTGCCGCCCTCAAATGCTTCTCCGTCCACAAAGCCTTCAAAGTCAATGACTGCGGTATCTCCATTTTCAATTGCACGGTCTTCTACTGTGATAATTCTTGCGTTCTGGACACGTTCCTTTTCAATTGCTTCGTCTACTTCTTCGTCTGTTACATCTGTATCTGCTTTGGCTACGGCAACGCCCTTGTAGCTGCCAAGCTGTACTTCGGGCCGGACTGCTACTTCTGCAGTGAATATAAATGGTTTGCCCTGTTCGATCTGGGTGATATCAACGGTCGGACGGGATACGATATCTATGCCGCTCTCTTTCGCCGCATCGCTGTAGTTCTCCTGGATCAGTTCGTTCGCCGCATCTTCAAAGAAGATTTGGGGGCCGTACATTTTCTCGATCATCTTTCTCGGTACTTTTCCTTTGCGGAATCCCGGCAGGCTGATTCTGCTTTTCTGTTTCTGATACGCGTTCTGCAGCGCTGCTTCCAGCTTATCCTCAGATACTTCAATGATAAGTTTTGCCATGTTCTTTTCTAAATTTTCTACCTGTACACTCATAATAGCTGTTTCCTCCTTGATATATAGATGTACATTATCACTCCGCTTTGCCGGAAAGTGAACGGTTATTTTGGTCATAATTCAATTTCTCTGCATGTATAATTCCCAGCCGGACCGAAACTGTAAACACAATTTCCTGCGGGCTAAAAATGGGCACACTTCTGCCGTCTGCAGTCATTTGAGTATTATAGCATATGCATTTTTAAAATACAAGTAGATTTTCAGAAGGATTTTCATGACAAAGGGGCTGTCGGAACGAAGCAAAATCTGCAAAATATAGTATCATCAGATAATTCTGGCAACTATATCCTGAATAATTTTGCAATTCCAGACAACCCCTTTATTTGTTACATTTCACACCCACGCCAGTTTTTCAGAAATTTTTCTCTTATCCGGTATGAAATGTAACCTTTATTTTCCTGTTAAATTTGTAACTTTGCGTACCTGGCAATTATCCTGTTAGAACTGATAGACGCCGGAAACGTTTTTATAGTCGCTGTCCCAGTCTCCATTGATTCCTGTGCCTGTTCCGGAAATAACCACTTTGTTTTGATTTTTTGTCCGTTTTGTCTTAATGCCTTTATTGGATTTGAAAACGATTCCATCCGCAAAAATTCCCTTCTGTACTTTGCCGCCTCTGGTTAAACGGATGTTATCAAAAGTTGCTTTGACACTGTCGCCGTTTAATCTTACCGCTGCTTCTACCCGCGGATATACTGCCTGGTTGGCCAGCTGTGGATTGGAAAAACTGCCAATCTTCTTATAATCAAGATAAACATTGCCGTTTCCCTTACTGTTAATGGTTATCATCAAATGATATTTTTTGCCAACTTTCAGAGATTTATTGCCTGGCCGGTCATACTGCTGTCCGCCCGCTGCGTTTGACGCTACATTTTCAATCATTGCCATGGCTTTGCCCGTATAAGGCGCAACCGCGCAGGAGTCAAACTGGATTCCGTAAGACACAGCGGATACTGGCGTAACCAGGACAAGCTTCGCATGATACCCTGTTCCAGAACCGCTTAACGTAACATCCGCCTCAATACCGGTTGAAGCTTTGGTGTTCAGAAGCGTAGCGCCTTTTTTGGTTTTCTTTTTCAAAACATTGCTCCAGGCGCCATACTGTTTGGCTTTTTTGTCATAGCTGCGCATTCTGACATAATAGTTCTTATTAGGAATAAAGTCAGTAATCACTGTGCTGGAAGTACTCTTTTTTACTTCTACGGTCGTCGCCTTTTTAAACTTTCTCGTCGCAGCGTACTGTATCTGATATTTGCCTGCCTGAGAGACTTTGCTGTAAGTTATCTTTAACGCGCCGGGAACGGTTGCCGTCAGTTTTTTCAGCTTCGGCGCATTGATACTCCACTGCGCATATAATGTTATCGTCGTCCCATCCGTATCCGCTGCAGCCAGACTGGCAACATCCGCCTGATTTACATAAGCTGTTCCCGTACCGTCAGCTTTCGTATTCCATCCGGTAAAAGTATAACCCTTTCGTGAAAATGTATTTGCAGAAAGTTTTACTGCCGTGCCAGAGGAGCTGACAGTCTGATTCGCCATAGCTCCCGTGCCACCGTTGCTATTATATGCAATCGTCACGCTATATACGGAAGTCTCTGTTCCTGACCCGCCCGCATTCACACTTGACGCATACGCCGGCTGCACACAAAACATCCATACCAACAATACTGTTAACGCTGTTATCCCTTTTTTCATAATTTCCTCCATCCTATAAATCTTATAAATGTAAACAACTTGTTACTTTTCATCCCTCAATCTTTACTATCTGCTGTTCATCCGTCAGCTCCGGGCAGACAGACACCCGCCTGCCCGGAGCGTCCGCATTGAAATACCCTTTCTTAAATAGAAAGATTCTTACAAACCTCAAACTGATACTCCGGAATACCTTTCTGCATTGCCAGCGCCTCGTCAATATCAAAATCCACATAATCCCCGTTGCGGTACGCTACCACACGGTTACTCTTACCCTGGCAAAGCAAATCCACTGCATATGCGCCCATAATCGATGCATACACACGATCCTTACAGGTCGGGCTTCCGCCGCGCTGCATATGTCCCAGGATAGTAGCCCTTGTCTCAATTCCCGTCGCGGCTTCAATTCTCCTCGCCATGCTGGCAGAATGGCCGATTCCTTCCGCATTGATAATAATATGATGCTGTTTGCCGCGTTTCCGGTTCTCAATAATATGATTTACCAGCTTCTGCTCGTCATAATCATACCGTTCTGGAAGAAGAATATCCTCCGCACCATTCGCAATCCCGGTCCAAAGCGCAATAAATCCGGCGCCACGTCCCATAACCTCAATAATACTGCAGCGTTCATGAGAGGTAGAAGTATCCCTGACCTTATCAATCGCTTCCATCGCCGTATTTACCGCCGTATCAAATCCAATCGTATATTCCGTGCAGGCGATATCCAGATCGATCGTACCCGGTATCCCAATTGTATTAATACCCAGAGAAGCTAATTTCTGAGCGCCCCGGAAAGAACCGTCGCCGCCCACTACAATCATTCCATCGATGCCATGCTTTCTGCAGACTTCCGCGCCAAGCTGCTGCCCTTCCGGCGTCGTAAACTCCAGACAGCGCGCCGTCTGCAGAATGGTGCCGCCCCTCTGGATGGTATCGGATACGTTTCTCGGCTTCATGTCAATAATTTCTTCCTGAAGCAGTCCTGCATATCCACGTTTGATTCCCTTGACCTTTTTGCCTTTTCCTATGGCTTCACGGACAACTGCCCGGATTGCGGCATTCATGCCAGGAGCGTCGCCACCACTGGTCAATACGCCTATTGTGTTAATTTCTTTTGCCATAACTGCTCTTCCTCCTCTAATTTACTTTTAAGCGCCCTGCGGACTAAATTACATCCAAAAAGCGCCCTTTTATACTTCACTGAAAAAACACACTAACTTCATATATTTTAATCGCTTTACCTGATGTTTTCAATAGCCTTTTCCAAAACTTTTATATTATTTTCTCCAAAAGTTCCAGCAAGGCGGCTGATCAGCGGAGGTTCTATCCGGATATTCCGGCTTGCAGGCAGACGCTTCATAGCTTTTTGGTCGGAAAGAAACACTACTACGGCGTCATTGCCGTCAGAGTCAGACAGCATCTCATACAGTTTTGTTTCATTTTCCAGAAAAGCCTCTTTATCCGCAAACTGAACCCACAATTCTCTTTTCGCGTCTTCAAAAGAATAGACCTTTTCACAGATAACTTTGCCGTTTTTCTCCTCTTCCACATTTGCCCTGCCCCGGATAAATACTTTGGCCTCTTCCTTTAAGAGCGTCTGGTTCTTCTCATAATCCCTGGGAAAAATAACAACCTCCACCGTACCAAGCAGATCTTCTATTGTAATAAACGCCATAGCCTGGTTGGTTCTGGTATATTTGATGGTTTTGGCAGTAATCATACCGCCGATCATAACGGAAGCGCCATCTTTTACCTTTGTCTCCCCGGTCTCTTCCTCCAGCAGAAAGTCCGCTGTAGTCGCAGTGATATTTTTCTTCCAGCGATCCTCGTATTCCTCTAAAGGATGTCCGCTGACATAGATGCCCAGCACTTCTTTTTCAAATCCCAGCAATACTTCTTTGTCAAATTCCCCGACATCCGGCATGGTAATTTCGTATTCCTTCTTTTCTTCTTCACTTACCAGATCAAACAGGCTGATTTGCCCTGCCATATTATGTTTTTTCTCCTGGTTAATCCCGTCCATCATTGCCGTATAGACATACAGCATCTGTTTTCTGGTTCCCTTTAAACCGTCCATCGCCCCGGCTTTGATAAAGTTCTCAACCGCACGTTTATTGACTTCTCCGCCACTCATTCTGGTGAGAAAATCTTTTAATGATGAAAATCTGCCCCCCACACGCCGTTCTTCCATAATAGAAGCAATCACCGGACGCCCGACACTTTTAATCGCGGAAAGGCCATAGCGGATACCTTTGCCCGATACCGAAAAACCGCTGACTCCTTCATTAATATCCGGGGGCAGGATTTCGATTCCCATTCTCCTGCAGGTTAAAATATATTCCGAAACCTTCGTCACATGATCCTGTACGGAAGTCATCAACGCCGCCATATATTCGACCGGATAATAATATTTCAGATATGCCGTCTGATAGGCTACTACCGCATAGGCAGCGGCATGGGATTTATTAAACGCATATTTGGCAAAATCTGTCATCTCATCAAAAATCTTATTGGCCGTCTGCTCGTCAATCCCGTTTGCCACACAGCCCGGCACATGTTCTTGCTGATTTCCAAAGACAAAATTCTTCCGCTCCTGTTCCATTACCGACTGCTTTTTCTTGGACATGGCGCGGCGCACCAAATCACTGCGCCCTAACGTATACCCCGCCAGATCCCGCACAATCTGCATCACCTGTTCCTGGTAGACAATACAGCCGTAAGTCGGCGCAAGAATCGGCTCTAACTGAGGGCAGTCATAGTTAATCTGACCCATATGGTTTTTTCCCTTAATATAGGCCGGAATAAATTCCATAGGGCCTGGCCGGTACAGGGAAATTCCCGCAATCACATCCTCTAAATTCTGCGGCTTTAGATCCTTCATAAAGCTTTTCATCCCGGCGCTTTCCAGCTGAAATACACCTTCCGTCCTTCCAGTTCCAAGCGATTCTAATACTGCCGCATCGTTATAATCGATCCGATCGATATCAATCGAAACACCGCGGCCTTCTTCCGCCATTTTTACCGCATTCTGGATCACAGTCAGGGTTCTTAAGCCAAGGAAATCCATTTTTAAGAGTCCCAGTTCTTCAATCGTCGTCATGGTAAACTGCGTCGTAATCATGCCGTCAATGCCCCTTGCAAGCGGCACATATTCATCCATAGGTTTCTGGGAAATCACGATACCGGCCGCATGTGTGGACGCATGTCTGGGAAGCCCCTCCAAACGTTTTGACATATCAATAAGCCGCCTGACGCTTTCATCGTTCTCATACATCCCCCGAAGCTCCGGGTTCATTTTCATCGCATCATCTATGGTAATCGCAGCGCCCTGGACATTGGGGATGCTTTTTGCAATGGTGTCCACAAACGCATAGGGCAAATCCATCACGCGTCCCACATCACGGATCACGCCCCTTGCCGCTAACGTACCAAATGTAATAATCTGCGTCACACAGTCGCTGCCGTATTTTTCCACCACATAATCAATCACTTCCTGCCTTCGTTCAAAGCAGAAGTCAATATCAATATCCGGCATGGAAACACGCTCCGGATTTAAAAACCGCTCAAAAATCAATCCATACCGGATGGGATCGATATTGGTAATCCCGGTGGTATAGGAAACCAGGCTTCCTGCCGCACTTCCGCGGCCCGGCCCGACACTGATGCCCTGTTCCCTGGCAAACCGGATATAGTCCCACACAATCAGAAAATACTCCACATACCCCATGTCCTTGATTACATTTAATTCATATTCCAGCCTTGGCGTCAGTTCTTCCGCGGTATCCGGATAGTGTTTGTATAAGCCGTCATAGCAGAGTTTTTTCAGATATTCATAGGTAGTAAAGCCCTCCGGCACCACAAAATCGGGCAGCTTGGTATTTCCAAATTCAATCTCCACATGGCAGCGATCCGCAATTTTCTGCGTATTTTCCAACGCTTCCAACGCATAGGGAAATAATGCTTTCATCTCTTCTTCTGATTTCACATAATACTGTCCGCCCTCATAGCGCATTCGGTTCTCATCGCTTAGCTTCTTGCCCGTCTGCAGGCAAAGTAAAATATCATGGGGTTCTGCATCCTCTTCATACGTATAATGCACATCGTTTGTCGCCACCAGATCAATTCCTGTCTCTTTGGAAAGCCGCAAAAGCTGCTGATTGACCGTCTGCTGCTGCAAAATGCCATGATCCTGCAGTTCCAGGAAAAAATTACCTTTCCCAAAACAATTCTGGTATTTAAACGCTGTTTCCCTGGCCTCATCATAAAGCCCCCGCACAAGATAGCGCTGCACTTCTCCGGCCAGGCAGGCGCTTAAAGCGATAATTCCTTCATGAAATGTATTCAGGACTTCCATATCTACCCTTGGTTTATAGTAATAGCCATCCACAAAACCTTTGGATACAATTTTTACCAGATTACTGTAACCTGTATCATTTTCGGCGAGCAGCACCAGATGATAATAGCGGTCTTCACCGTGGGCATTTTCGCGATCAAAGCGGGAATGTGGCGCAACATAAACCTCGCAGCCAAGAATAGGATTAACGCCTGCGGCCTTTGCTGCCCTGTAAAAATCAATTACGCCGTACATAACGCCATGATCCGTGATTGCAGCCGCGTTCATGCCAAGCTCTTTGACCCTTGCAACGTATTCTTTTATTTTATTCGAGCCGTCTAACAGGCTGTACTCCGTGTGTACATGTAAATGAGTAAATGACATGGGATTCTCCGTTCTTTTGTGATTTTCGATTTTAGTATAGCTTATAAAATCAAAGAAGTCCAGTTTCAGATTTATAAAACGCTATCACCTCAATCTCCCAGAATATCCATCGTCTCTGGCAGCTCCGCCGCTTCTTCACCAATATCATCAATCACTTCTTGCGCTTCCGCTCTGGCCATCTTCGTCTCAGGAAGCACAGCAGGAAAAGGAAGCCCCTTCTCCATACGGGTACGCTCCATAAACATCCGAAATGCAGTATTCAGATCCATTCCCATCGCTTCATAGATAGCCACACAATCTTCACGAAGCTTCTTATCTGATCGAAACTGATTCAAAACCTGTTCTGCCATATAAATCCCTCCATATGATAAATACAAATTCACTTCAAAACAATTTATTTTGTAGTTGTATTATAATTGTGCAAAAACTCACTGTCAATAAACTCTATCCCCACCATCGTAAGCCCACAGGCCGGTGCCGTAGGCCCTGCGGTGCTTCGTTCTTTTTGCTCCAGAATCCTCTGCATCTCTTCCGGTTCCAGGCTTCCATTCCCCACCTGAATCAGAGTACCCGCAAGAATCCGAACCATATGATACAAAAATCCACTCCCACATACCTGTATCCGGATTTCATCCCTGTCTTTTTTTACTTCTAACGCATAAATCCTGCGCACAGTTGTCTCAACTGCCGTATGAATCGAACAGAAACTCTTAAAATCATGCTCCCCCACCAGATACCGCGCCGCCCGCGCCATCTTCCCCACATCCAGCGCATGATGATAAAAATAAGTATCCTTCCTTCGCAGCGGGTCAGGAAACTTCCGGTTTAAAATCCGATAAACATAAGTCTTCCTGCTGTCACAATGCCTTGGATGAAAATCATCCGCCACCCGACAGGAATTCTGCACCACAATATCCTCCGGCAGTCTCTGGTTCAGCGCATAAGAAATCTTCTCCGCCGGAATCCTGGTACCCGTATCAAACACCGCCACATTCCCCAGCGAATGCACCCCTGAATCCGTCCTGCTTGCACCAATCACCGCCACATCCTCCCCCAATAAATCAGAAAGAGCCTGATTCAACACAGACTCTATCGTAATCCCATTCGGCTGTACCTGCCAGCCATGATAATTTGTCCCGTCATATGCAACAGTCAAACACACCCTCATATAATACCTCCCTGACGTATACTTCTTTCCCATAATCCTCTACCGCGCAAACACCCGCAGCCCAATAATCCCCCCCATATACAATCCTAACGTCAAATACGCCAGATAATCCCTTCTGACATAACGCAGCGGCTTCATCTTCGTCCTGCCTTCGCCGCCCACATAACACCTGGCCTCCATCGCCATAGCCAGATCATCCGCTCTCCGAAACGCACTGACAAACAGCGGTACCAAAAGCGGCACCATATTCTTCGCGCGCCGGATCAGATTTCCATTTTCAAAATCAGCCCCCCGCGCCATCTGCGCCTTCATAATAATATCTGTCTCTTCAATCAGAATCGGGATAAACCGCAGCGCAATCGACATCATCATCGCAATCGCATGCACCGGGACCCTGATTTTCGATAACGGCATCAGCGATTTCTCCAGCCCGTCCGTCAATTGATTTGGCGTTGTTGTCAATGTCATCACCGACGTTCCAACAATCAGATAAATCAGCCGTACCAGCATAAATCCCGCATTTTTCGCCCCTTCCAGCGTAATCGTAAACTTCCAGAATGAAACAAGCACATGCTCCCCCGGCGTCAAAAACAGATTAAACAATGCGGTAATCAGCATCAGAATCACAATCGCCTTTAATCCCCGTACCATATAAGAAAACGGCACTTTACAAAGCCATATCACACCAATCAGAAAAACTGTCGCAAGCAAAAACCCGGCAGGCCCGCGAAACGTAAATAACGATACAATATAAATAAGCGCCGCCATCAGCTTCACTCTGGGATCTAACCTGTGTACGACGGAATCCGCCGGATAATACTGGCCTAATGTAATATCTCTTAACATAATCTTTCCTTCCGCTGATTCTACTCAGCAATCTATACTACTGTTCTGGTTCAGCACACAAACCAACTATACTAACCAGCAGCAAACAGTTCCAGAATACTCCGTTTCGCTTCCTCAACCGTTGTTGCATCCAGATCCGCCGGAATTCCCTGCTCCTTTAGTTCATGCATCAGGTATGTCACCTGCGGCGCCGCAAGCCCAACTTCTTCCAGTTCTTTATAATGACGGAAAACCTCTTTCGGAGTCCCGTCATACATCACTTCCCCATCATTCATTACAATAATCCGCTGCACATAGTTTGCCACATCTTCCATACTGTGTGAAACCAGAATTACCGTAATCTTCTGCTCTTTGTGCATCTTTGCAATCAGATCCAGAATCTCGTCCCGGCCTTTTGGATCAAGTCCTGCCGTAGGCTCGTCCAGAATCAGCACCTCCGGCTTCATCGCCAATACTCCGGCAATTGCAACTCTGCGCTTTTGCCCCCCGGAAAGTTCAAACGGCGACTGATAATACAAAGATTCCGGCAATCCCACATTCTTTAAAGCCTCAAAAGCCCGAAGACCTGCCGCATTTTTATCCAGTCCCTGATTGACAGGCCCAAAGCAGACATCGTCAAAAATCGTTGTTTCAAACAGCTGATGTTCCGGATACTGAAACACCAGCCCCACTTTTGTGCGCAGCTCTTTTTTATCAAAATCATGTTCGTAAATATCCCTGCCATGAAAATAAATCGTACCAGAGGAAGCTTTCATCAGTCCGTTTAAATGCTGGATCAGCGTGGACTTGCCGGAACCGGTATGTCCGATCACGCCGATAAACTGACCATCTTCTATTTTAAGATTAATATCTTTCAGCGCATACGTTTCATATGCTGTTTGGGCGCTGTAAATGTAATTGACATGATCTAAAATAATAGACATTGTATCCTCCTTTTGACACGCTTGCCGCATCATCAAGGTAACTTTGATTGTTTACTGTACAGACTTACCAATTCAGCTTCTAATTCCTGTCTGGTAAGAATCCCTTTGGAAATGGGAAGCCCCGCTTTATGCAGTTCATAAGCCAAAAGCGTGATCTGCGGCACATCCAGCCTGTATTCTTTCAAAGTCTCCACTCTGGAAAAAATATCCCGCGGCACACCCTGCATAACCAGTTTTCCCTGATCCATCACATAGACATAATCCGCGTCTACAACTTCTTCCATATAGTGCGTAATCAGAAGAATGGTCACTCCTTTTTTCCGGTTCAGCTCATGGACTGCCTGAAGAACATCCTTTCTGCCGTCAGGATCCAGCATCGCCGTAGGTTCATCCAATACAATGCACTTCGGTTCCATCGCCATAACTCCGGCAATCGCCACACGCTGCTTCTGTCCTCCAGAGAGCCGGTTTGGCGAATGCTTTCGGTATTTCAGCATTCCTACAGATTTCAGGCTTTGTTCCACTTTCTGCCAGATTTCTTCTGTAGGAACACCCATATTTTCCGGGCCAAATCCCACATCCTCTTCCACAACGCTTGCAATAATCTGATTATCCGGGTTCTGGAATACCATTCCTGCCGCACGGCGGATGTCATAGATTTTGTCCATATCCCTAGTATCCTTGCCGTCTACCCAGAGCGTTCCCTCACTTGGCTCTAACAGCGCATTGATATGCTTTGCAAGGGTGGACTTGCCAGAACCATTATGCCCCAGAATCGCAATAAAAGCCCCGGACTCAATCTCCAAATCTACCGCATCCACAGCAGTCTGAATGGATTCCACATTTCCCTCTTCATCCCGCCTGATATATTCATGAACCAGTTTACTCGCTTTAATCATTCCAAGTCCCATTGTTTTCCTCTATTCCTTCCATTGAAGCCTGTGCAGTTCCCCCTGCAGCTTCATATGGTCAAACTGATTCTGGCGCAGCGCTTCATATAATACAATCGCTACCGAATTGGACAGATTTAACGAACGTATTTCTCCCATCATCGGTATACGTATGCAGTCATTCTGATAGTTCACCAAAATTTCTTCCGGAATCCCCGCACTCTCTTTTCCAAACATCAGATAACAATCCGGCTCATAAGTCGCTTTTGTATAAACCTGCTTTGCCTTTGTCGTGGCCATATAGATACGGGCATTGGGATTTTTCTCAAGAAAATCCTCCCAGTTAACATACCGGATAAAATCCAAATCCTGCCAGTAATCCATACCTGCCCGGCGTATGGCTTTTTCACTCAGTGAAAATCCCAGCGGTTCAATCAGATGCAGCCTTGTGCCGGTTGCTACGCAGGTTCGCCCGATATTGCCGGTATTTGACGGGATCTCCGGCTCATATAGTACTACGTTTAATTTTGCCATAACGTTACTCTTTCTCCGTTCTGATCCGGTTTATAAAGCGTTCGATCCGATCCAGCGCTTTCCTCAAATCCGCCAGGGAATAGGCATAGGAAATCCGCACAAACCCTTCTCCTCCGGTGCCAAACGCACTGCCCGGCACAACTGCCAGTTTTTCCTCCGCCAGCAGTTTTTCCGCAAATTCTTCTGACGTCATCCCCAGCTCTTTCACACAGGGAAATAGATAAAAAGCGCCGCGCGGTTCAAAACAGCTCAATCCCATCTCGCGGAATCTGTGCAGAAGATACCGCCTTCTCCTGTCGTATTCCGCCCGCATATTCTCAACGTCCTTATCCCCGTTTTTCAGCGCCTCAACTGCCGCATACTGACTGGTGGTAGGCGCACACATAATCGCAAACTGATGAATCTTCACCATCTGTTCCACAATTTCCCTGGGGCCGCAGGCATAGCCAAGACGCCAGCCGGTCATTGCATAAGCTTTGGAAAATCCGTTGATCAGAATCGTTCTCACCTGCATTCCCGGAAGGGAAGCAATCGATACATGAGGCTCTTCCCCATAAGTCAGTTCCGCATAAATCTCATCGCTTAACACAAACAGATCATATTTTATCACAATCTCTGCAATTTTCTCCAAATCACTGCGCGTCAGAATCGAGCCGGTAGGATTATTCGGAAATGGCAGTACCAGAATCTTTGTCTTTGGCGTAACCGCAGCTTCGAGTTCTTCCGGCGTCAGCCGGAATTCGTTCTCCGCTTTCAGCTCGATAATCACCGGAACTCCATTGGCCAGTATTGCGCAGGGCTCGTAAGAGACATAACTTGGCTGCGGGATCAAAACCTCGTCGCCCGGATCTAACATGGCGCGCATTGCAATATCAATTGCTTCGCTGCCCCCTACTGTTACAATAATTTCATGATCGCAGTCATATGTAATATTTTGTCTGCGCTTCATATAATTGGCAATCTCTATTTTCAAATCCTTCAGTCCGGTATTGGAAGTATAAAACGTCCTCCCTTTTTCCAGAGAATAAATTCCCTCGTCCCTGATATGCCACGGCGTATCAAAATCCGGCTCGCCTACGCCTAAAGAAATGACGTCCGGATCATCCATCTCATTGACAATATCAAAAAACTTGCGGATGCCGGAAGGCGCGATTTCTACGATTGTTTTTGATAGGGGATTTCTCATGGTGCAATTTTCATCCTTTCATCTTTGGTAGGTTCTGCCATAATTGTGCCATGGTCTTTGTATTTTTTCAGAATAAAATTCGTCTTCGTCGACAAAATGGAATCCAGAGGTGAAAGCTTCTCCGATACAAACTGGGATACTTCCCGCAGCGTTTTTCCCTCTAATGTCACCATAAAATCAAAGCCTCCGGAAATCAGATAGACCGATTCTACCTCCGGGTAATTATAAATCCGCTCTGCAACTTTATCAAACCCCATGCCCCGCTGCGGCGTTACACGCACTTCAATCATGGCGGTCACTTTCTCAATTCCGGTCTTCTCCCAGTTGATCAGGGTATGATAGCCACAGATAATATGCTCCTCTTCCATCGCTTCCAGCTCCCGAAGCACCGTTTCTTCCTTGACCCCAAGTAAAATTGCCAGCTCCTTTAAATCAATCCGGCTGTTCTTTTCAATAAATGTTAAAATTTTCTCACGCATTCCGACTTCTCCTTTTACAACACTTTATACAATTCGTCCGTCTTTGGCGGCTCTAAAAATCTGCGTTCTCCGTCGTTTTGCAAAACCCTGTCATTTCCCGCTGTGGCTTTTCCAATTACAACCGCAGCAATTCCTGCTTTCTGCAGTTCAAGGACAAGCTGGTTGCCATCCTTTGCCGCCATCAGCATAGAACCGCTGGAAATCAGCTCATAAGGGCTGATGCCGAAAAATTCACAGATTTCTACCGTCTCCTGTTTCAACGGAATCTTTTTCAGTTCAATTTCCAGTCCGACGCCGGAGCTTTCCGCCATTTCCCAGAGTGCGCCGAATATGCCGCCTTCTGTCACATCGTGCATCGCATCCACGCCAGACAAAACGGCGACCTCAGCCTCCGGAAGTACGGAAAGCAACGAATCAAAGTTCTGTGCCCGACGGATAAAGCTCTCGGAAAACCGCGTGGACAGCACAGCGGCCATCTCTTTTGCCAAAATCGAAGTCCCCTCTAAGCCAACCCACTTTGTCACGACAATGTCCATTCCGGCTCTTGCACCGGACGTTGTAACCAGGGCGCCCTGTTTTGCTTTGCCAACCCCGGTCACTGTAACGACTGGCTGGCTGACCACTGCGGTGACTTCCGTATGTCCACCCAATATCTGTACATTTGCCCTGCTGCAGCTCTCTTCCGTCTGCTGCATCAGCTGCCGGATCTCCGGCTCTGTTATGGATTCCGGAAGCAGTACCGTAAGCATAACGCCGACAGGCTCCGCACCCGCGCTGGCTAAATCGTTTAATGTGATCTGAATGGCCAGATTGCCAATATCCACCGCCGTTCCGGTAATCGGGTCAGAAGAGAGCACAAAAACTTCACCCTCTTCCAGCTTTACTGCAGCGCAGTCTTCCCCCACAGCCGCGCCTAAAAGCACTTCCTTCCGTCTCGTATGAATCTGTTTTAATATAGAACGTTTTAACACGCTCTCCGGTACTTTTCCTCTCTTCATAACAACCTCATACCTACAATAGGCTGTCTCTGAAAAAAGACAGCCTTTGCATGATTTCTATATAAACCTTTCTGTGCTGCCAGCTGCCTGACCTGCGTATCGCCCGGCCAGCCCCTGCGGCACATTATTCATCACCCACATCTTCAGGCGCCTGCAGTTCCCCAAGTCCCTGTTCCGCCGCCGCCTGTTCCGCTGCCGCCTGTTCTGCCGCTGCCTGCGCTGCTGCCGCCTCTGCCGCCGCCTGCGCTGCCGCTGCATCTGCTGCCGCCTGCTGCGCCGCCTGCGCTGCCGGATCTCCCTGCAGTGCAGCTACTGTACTGCGGACAGTTCCCTCGTTTCCAGTCGCTATTGCTGCGGCCATCTGGGCTGCTGCTTCCGGATTATCTGTTGCAGTCCCTACTGCAAGGACTTTATTTGTCGCCCGGTACTGGCTGCTGTTAAATTCTGTCCGGCTCTCTTCCTTGCCATCTACAGTAACAACTTTCCAAAGCCTTGCCGTATATCCGGTATGCGGAGTAGAAAGTGTAGCGAAATAACCAATTCCATGACTGCCGTCCGCCTGCAGCGACACTCCAGGATTGGTCTGGCTGATCGTCTCGCTTTCATAGGATACAACTCGGTTAGAAGGTCTTGTCTCTTCTCCGTAAATCGTAAAATAAAGCTGCCCGCCGCTGGTATATCCTTCGATATAAATCGGGGCATCCGTATTATTGCTAAATTTCAAATCCTTTACCGTCCCGGCAATCGCCGCATCCATCGAAGGCTTCACATAAGTAACAATCATCGAATGATTGTAACGTTCATCAATCTGCAGTTCCGAAAGAATCACTGCATTATATAATGTCGTAGATACCTGGCAGATACCGCCGCCGTAAGTCTGTACGGTGGTGCCGTTCTCATAGGAGCCTGCCAGCTCATATCCGTTCTCTGCATCCATAGGAGCCACTGCTTCATATACGGAAAACTGCTCGCCCGGATACAGAAGAGAACCATTGATCAGCTCTGCGCCTCTCTGTACATTCTTGGCTCTTCCTGCTGCAGAAGAGCTGAAATCCGTATGGAAAGCGCCCAGCACATCTTTGACCTTTGACAACGATTCTTTGGTGCCCTGCGGCTCTGTTACGTCTGTCACCAATGAAATAACCGCGCTTGTTCCATCCCACTCCTGCCGGATATAATCCTGGATTGCCTGCACAGATTCCGTCGTATTTACTTCGATTCCATTCGCGCCGTCAATTATGTTAAACGCGCCATTCACACGCTCCAGGCCGCAGTTAACCGCTTCCTGGTTTAGGTTTTCCATATTGGCCCCAAGCAGAGACTGGATTCTGCTCTCGTCTGCGCTAAATGTGATATCATACCGCTTCGGTTCTTTTTCCAGATCCTTCTTGTCTTTATAACGGGAAATCAAATTGCCGGATCTTCCAAGGTGCAGCGCTTCTTCAATGACATCCGCCCCCTCTACGCCAAGACCCAGATCCTCTGCGGAAACATGGATGCTCTTATCTCCTGTAGTCAGCGTAAATGATGTGTTCCGGATCGTCCTTACATAAGCATCCAGCGCTTCTTCCGCTTCTTTCGCCGTCATTCCGCTGACATCAATATCTCCGATATATACCGTATACGGAATCGTCATCTCTTCTTCTGCTTCGACTTTCATCAGGGAGTGAGAAACAAACCCTACAGTAAGAGCCAGAATAAGCGCTGGCAACAGTCTGATATATTTTTTCATATAAAAACCTCAATCCTTTCCTGCTTCTGTTTTATCTGCTTATTGTAAAACATTCTGCTGCTATTTTGCAAGGTGCATATCTACAAATATATTTGACATAACCCAATGATTTCTGTATATTTGTTACAGAAGCCGCAAATTGGCCTGGATCATTTTATGCAACAAAAGATACAATGGCAGTCACTACCATACAAACAACTAAGATACCGGCTATAATTCCGGCTATCAGACGGTTCCTTTTCGGATTAAAAAAATTATACATGATGATCACCTCGTTTTCTTTTCATTATACCACATATTTTTTAAGAAAGGATAGAAACCCATGAGACTTCCAATCCCTATTTTTTTTATCTCTGTAGTTCTTTTTACCGCCTATCTTGCGTTTAAACGCAAAAAACAGACAGATAACCAGCAGCATGCCAATGATGCCTTTTTAGAACGCGAGCGTCTGGCCAATTCCACCCGCAGAAAAGATATTTCCAATCTGGACTACCTGCGCATTTCACTGGAAACGCTTCCTATCGCAGAATATGACGACGAAGAACTGCATTCCCATGAAGCGGCGATACAAAAGCTTGCCGGACAAAATATCCTCAACCTGAGCATGTATTCCAATACGGATTTAAAAATGATGTACGGCCCCGCCAACCTGGAAGAATTAAGCGCCTGTGACGATAACTATCATATGCTTTCCTCCACTCTTTTCGCCTATGCAAATCGGGAAGCCGCATTAGGCCGTCCCGACGCTGCCATAGCCATCCTTGAATACGCCATGGCTCTCCAGATTGACAGCAGCCAGATTTATCTGCTTCTTGCTGATTTATACAACCAGCAGGGCGCCCCGGAGAACATACAGAATATTGTAAGCGTCCTCGCTCAAATGGAGGCCACTGAATCCGGACACGCTTTTGCGTCCCGGCTCCTGCCAAAAATCCGGGAGCTTCTGCCCTGAGTTAATGCAGGGAAACTTTTCGTTTGGAAGCGACTTTTTTTGCCAGATACTTTCCGGCAGTCTTAGAACCCTTTGCATTTGGATGCAGCCCGTCCATATAGGCCAGCCTCCAGGAGCCTGTTTCAACTACGGTACACCACTTATACCCAGCAGCCGCGCTCCTGATCTCATCTGCATGCAGCTGTGTAAAGGGTATCATCGCCATAATATAAGCCTTGGGATGCTTTTTGTGAAGCTGTTCGATCACCTGCTTATACCCATTCACAAAAACATCTCCAAATGTATAGACGTCATTGGTTCCATGCTCGATCACAATCACGTCCGCATCATAATTATCCGCCCGGCGGTAGAGAGAATAGCTATTAATTGCATTGATACAGTTATTAAAGCACCCTGGCTGCGCAATTCCCGAACCGCCGTATCCTGCAAAGTACGGGATCAAATCCAGCTGTCTGGCACAGTACCAGGCGTAGCTGTGGGTTGCGCTGGTACCGGACGGCGACAGCTCATAGCTCATGGTACGGACGCCCTGGGTAATACTGTCCCCATAAAATGCAATCACCGCATTCAGGGGCTTCACCGCCGCAACTGCTCCGCTTCCGGTTACAGGCCTGACGGTTTTAATTCCCACACCTGATTCCGCTCCCCAGCGATCCTCATATTCCGATATCGAATCGATCAGAAGACGGACGTAATGTGTTTTCGTATCGCCTACACTGATCCTGCCGTCACTTATCATCTGACGCTTCATGCTACCGCCGTCTACAGAATACGCAAAATAAGGCACCGCTACCGTTACCTGGGATACAAACTCTATATTGACATATTTGCTCCCGCTCACTTTAAAATAGACCGCGCTTCCTTCTGTATTGGTAAAATAATAGTTGCCCCCGCTGATATTCCGTTTAAACCATCGTCCGGTGCGTCCAAAACTGCCGCTGATATCTTTGTAGCGGATTCCGTCTTCCTGCGTAACGGTTCCATATGAAACTTTTACGGCGCAGGTATATCTCTTCTTCTTGTATTTCGCTGTGATTTTGGCCGATCCTTTTTTTCTGGCCGTCACAGTCCCGGACGCGCTGACTGCGGCAACCTTCTCATTGCTGCTGGACCATTTCACCTTTTTGGCAGTGGCGCCGTTTAGTTTCAGCCTTTTCGTTGTAGCAGGGGTCATGGCGATCGAAGTTTTTGATAAATATATGCCTTTTGACGTGGCTGCCTGGACAGTTTTCGCACCGCCAAAAACTCCGGCCAGCAAAAGCAGACCTATCAGAAGCGCCGCGGCAAATGCTGCCAGACCGGATCGGTTCTTGTATCTTCCTTGCATCTTATCCATATTCCATTCTCCTGTAAAATTATTATCTGAAAGCCAAATAACAGTTTTATTATAACATAAAACCCCGGGGCAACTCAATAAATTTTAAAAAAACCGTGAAAATGCGTGCATTTTCCCATAAATATGATACAATAAGCACACAAAACAAGGAGGTGCTACTTAAATTATGAAAAAACAACGAATTGACAGCTTTGATTTTATGCGCAGCGTGACCGCATGGATTATTGTCATCTACCACTTTGCCTGTATCTGCAATATAACGCCCCAATATGAGAATTTTCCGCTCTTTTACACCCATGCCAACGGTGTCTGGGGGGAAAATACCAGTGTAAATATTTTCTTTATGCTCTCTGGAGCTTCCCTTTACTACAACTATCCCAAACTGGAAACTTCTTCTTTGAAAAAGTACTATTTCGGCAGGTTCAAAGGCCTGTTCCCTATGTTCTATATGCTCTGGTTTTTCCTCTATTACCAGAAAGCGACTACCGTAAAGAATCTTTTTTATAACGGCAGCCCGAAATCCATGCTGCTGACGCTCTTTGGAATGGACGGCTATCTTTCTTACCGTTATCCGCAGAATTATTACTTTATCGGCGAGTGGTTTTTAGGCGCGCTGGTCTGCCTGTATCTTTTATACCCGGTTCTCACCTGGTGCATGAAACACTGCAAACTTTTGACTACGCTGCTGCTTGGCGGCGCGACACTGGCATTCCACTGGCCAATTCCACAGTTTCTGATTCAGCGGGAACGCAACCTAATCGTCTGCATGTTCGCATTCTGGCTTGGCATGATCTTTATCGAGTGCCGGGAATGGCTGGAATCCATATGGATCGCCGCAGTGTTCGGCGGTATCGCGCTGGTATTTATCTTTATTAAAGTACCGTTCGATCCGTTTCTCTGCGCACAAATGATCGCCATTGGACTATTCCTGCTGTTTTACCATATCGGCAGACTGGTGATGAAAATTAAATTTATCAGCCCGTTTTTCGTCTATACCGGCCGTATTTCCTATGCAATTTTCCTGCTGCAGCATGTTGTAATGAGTCAGATCCTTGGGATTTACGAACAGCAGGGGCTGACGCTTGGGCAGGAATGGCCGCTTTTGGTTGTCACGTTCCTGTTTATCTATCTCTTTTCAGATATCTCAGTGCGGCTGAACCAGATACTTACCGGAAGCCGGTGGTTCCTGAAAATACAATCGTTGTTTATACCAGGCCAGGGAAGCTCACAGAAATAATGCGCTGTTTCTTAACAGCTCCCGATCTCAGTAAGGTTTAAAATTACGCCTGCGGCTGCGAAGAGGACGCCTGCTAATTTCCATGTATGATATGCTTTATTCTGTTCCGCAAACAGCGTTCTGTTATTTTGTATCAGATAGACGCCGCTGATGCCCAGAATCATATACAGGTAGAAAAACGTCCGCTCCTGCGATACATAAATCGTAGGCGTAAATCCCATAATGACTCTGGTGGCAAGCCCCAGCCCCAGCAGAACTGCCTGCGCGAAAAGCTCAAAGTAACTTTCACAGACAGCCACCAGAGAGACCAGCATACAGCCAATGATAACCAGATACAAAAGTGTCGGTATATAATTGGCTGCTGTCTGGTAATTGTTCCCACAAATAAACGCGTTCTTCTCAAACAGTTTGGAAAATTTTCCAAACTGTTTCTCTAACATATCCGGAAATGCCACAAGACAGATATTAAACCCCACCGGGAAGATTGCCGCCACACGAAACCGAAGCTCTTTTGTCTTCCTGCAGACAATCCATGCCAGCAGTCCCGCATAGCACAGGTACATCAGATTCCCTGAGGCTATCAGATGATGCATCGTATCCACAAACCCCATGCTGATTTTATCCAGCAGGCTGTATGTGCCAAAATCAGGCATCCAGTTAATAATTTCCTGGTTTTTCCGCGCCGCATTCCCAGGGCAGGTCATAATAAACACAAACTCCGCTGCGGCGATTACAAAGCCGATAATTGCGCATCCATACAGCCTCACACTCTTTTGTTCCAGAATAAAATACACAACCGCACAGAAATTCACTGCCAGAATCACCGCGGACATCTGCTCCATATTCGCCCCAAAAAGCGCGGCAAGGCCATAAAGCGTCCACATCAGAGGAGAGGTCTTTTCGTTATAAAATGCTTTTGCTGCTCCATGCAGGGAAAATACCCCAAGCGCCAGCGGCCATGTATAGTTGACACTGGTCGCAATCCATCCTGCCGTCCTCAAATCCCACATCGGATACACCAGCAGAAATCCCACAATCAGATAAGCGGCCCGCTCTCTGTGTTCTTTTGGAAACAGCCCCGCAAATGCCCATGCCAGAAACACCCAGAATATCCAGTCCAACACCTTCCACAGCAGAATATTTCTGGATATATAAACGAGTACCGCCTCAATCAGAAGCCGTGACGCCCAGGTCTCATATCGCGTCATCAGATAGTCTTTTAATGAATAGGCGTCCAGCTGGTTCTGAAAAAACCACATCGCGTCCGAGCTCTCCGGCTCCCGCATCAGAATATGATAGACCAGCTGAATCACTGCAAAAACCAGAATTGGTAAATATTCCTTTGGTATCTTCTTTTTCATCGTTATTCTCCTAATAAAAAATTACTTCATCCGTAGAAATCAGCCGGTTTTCCCCATTTCCACGGTACCAGATGCAGACTCTGCAGCCGCTGGGAAGCTTCGTTCTGAGGGTAACTGACTGGAACTGCGCATAGTCATAGTTAAAACCGTCGTCGGCCTGTTTGGAAAGCTTCTCCTTTTTGACATGTTCTGTCGGAAGCCGGTAATAGGTATCCGTAACCGGGTCCCAGGCCAAAAGCACAGTATCCGCTTTATCCAGACTGACTCCCGGCTCATAGGCGTAGCCGTTGATCTGGACATAATTGTACTGGCATTTGATCTCTTCGATCTGATACTCCATCTTTTCTGCAGATGCGGTGGAGATAGTTCAAAATTGGAAAAAGAATATAATATTAAAA
>CAJUPF010000024.1:17085-38735 GCA_910588565.1 uncultured Lachnospiraceae bacterium | reverse complement strand
ACCATAAGCTGATGGGCGACTTCGTTTCCATGAGCAATGATGAAATCAGCCGCTATATGAAGATGGAGAAGTTACTGGAAAATAAAATCTCCCGCCGTTTTAAGTTCCGCAGGCTGGAGAAAAAGGATTTCGGTTATCTCATAGAGCATATCTACGGCAGAGCCGGGGTTGCCTATGAGGATTACGAGTACGATTTCCCCATAAAGAGATTGAAGCGTGAAACGCTGGTAAAGCGGTATGACCTTATCCGTCCCAGCCGCTGCCTGATTACGGAAAACCAGCGGTACTTAAAGATAGACAGTGAGGATACTACAACCTACGCTGCCTATTTTACCATCAACAGCATTGTCGGGGAGCTGGATTTTCCATCTTCGGAAATCTTCTACTACCAGCAACAGCAGTTTACATTCCCCGTCTCAACCTCTATGAATGTGGAGATTGTGACGAATAAAAAAGCCTTATCCACTGTCCGCAACAAGAAGAAAGAGCTGAAAGACTTGGATAACCATGCGTGGGAATCCAACAACGAGACGGGCAGCAACGTAATGGAGGCTCTGGATTCAGTAAATGAGCTGGAAACCAGTTTAGACCAGTCAAAGGAATCCATGTACAAGCTGTCCTATGTTATCCGTGTGGCGGCGGACAGTCTGGATGAGCTGAAACGCCGCTGTGATGAAGTCAAGGATTTCTACGATGACTTGAATGTAAAGCTGGTGCGCCCGTTCGGGGATATGCTGGGTTTGCACGGGGAATTTCTGCCAGCCAGCAAGCGGTACATGAATGATTATATCCAGTATGTTACCAGTGATTTCCTCGCCGGACTTGGATTTGGCGCAACGCAGCAGCTAGGGGAAACAGACGGTATTTATATCGGTTATAACCTTGATACGGGAAGAAACGTCTACTTAAAGCCCAGCCTTGCGGCACAGGGGGTAAAAGGTTCTGTCACAAATGCGTTAGCGGCAGCGTTCTTAGGCTCTCTCGGCGGTGGGAAATCATTCTGCAACAACCTTATCATTTACTATGCGGTGCTGTTCGGTGGAAAGGCGGTCATTGTAGACCCGAAATCCGAGCGTGGCAACTGGTCGGATACATTGCCCGATATTGCACATGAAATCAAGATGGTGAACCTTACCAGTGAGGACAGGAACAGAGGACTTCTTGACCCGTATGTGATTATGAAACGCACAAAGGACGCTGAAAGCCTTGCGATTGACATACTTACTTTTTTAACGGGAATCAGCAGCCGTGACGGTGAGAAGTTCCCCGTCCTTAGACGGGCAATCCACTCTGTTACCCAGAGTAAAAAGCGTGGACTTCTCCGTGTGATTGATGAATTGAGGAATGACGGCTCTCCTGTGGCGGAGAATATCGCAGACCATATCGAGAGCATGACGGACTATGATTTTGCACATCTGCTTTTCTCAGACGGTGAAAAAAGGCAGTCTATCAGCTTGGACAGGCAGCTCAACATTATACAGGTGGCAGACCTTGTGCTGCCGGATAAGGATACAAAATTTGAGGAATACACCACAATGGAGCTGCTTTCCGTTGCTATGCTTATCGTTATCAGTACCTTTGCTCTGGATTTTATCCACTCGGACAGAAGCATTTTTAAGATAGTAGATTTAGATGAAGCATGGACATTTTTACAGGTGGCACAGGGGAAAGCACTCTCTAACAAGCTGATTCGTGCCGGACGTTCCATGAACGCCGCTGTTTATTTTGTGACGCAAAATTCCGGCGACGTGGACGACGAGAAGATGAAGAACAATATCGGCTTAAAGTTTGCATTTCGTAGTACGGACATCAAAGAAATCAAGAATACCCTTGAATTTTTTGGCGTGGACAAAGAGGATGAGGGCAACCAGAAGCGGCTTAGGGATTTGGAGAACGGGCAATGTCTGTTTCAGGATTTATACGGGCGTGTGGGCGTTATCCAGATACACCCGGTATTCTCCGATTTGTTTCATGCTTTTGATACCAGACCGCCCATGCAGACAGGGGAATCGAGGTGAAACCTATGGAAAGAAGTAGAAGAAAGGTTCTCCGCTGTCTGGTTATCCTGCTTTCTGTGATTTTGGGCGTACTGGTATTTCTCTCCCTTACAGGCACGGTGGCTTACGCCGCCGGACTGGTGGACAATACGGTGAGCGCCGCAAACGCCTACTCGAAATATCCACTGGAAAACTACCAGCTTGATTTTTACGTGGACAGTTCGTGGGATTGGCTGCCGTGGAACTGGCTGGACGGGATTGGGAAAAGTATTCAGTACGGGCTATATGCCATCACAAATTTTGTCTGGACAGTGAGCTTATATATATCCAATGCTACAGGCTACGTGGTGCAGGAATCCTATAAGCTGGATTTTATATCGGATACGGCAGACGTAATCGGCAAAAACATACAGACACTTGCAGGAGTGACTTCCGGCGGCTTTTCCAGTGAGGGGTTCTATGTGGGATTCCTGCTTATCCTCATTCTGGTTATGGGTATCTATGTGGCGTATACAGGACTTATCAGACGGGAAACCACAAAGGCGGTTCATGCGGTGGTAAATTTTCTGGTCGTGTTTCTGCTGTCAGCGTCAATGATTGCCTGTGCGCCGGATTATATCGCAAAGGTCAACGGATTTTCCGCAGACGTAAGCAATGCCGCCCTGTCGCTTGGAACAAAGATTGTGCTGCCGGATTCTGACAGTAGGGGAAAGGACAGCGTAGCTTTGATACGTGACAGTCTATTTTCCGTGCAGGTGAAACAGCCGTGGTTACTTCTACAGTACGGGGAATCGGATATAGAATCTTTGGGTGCTGACCGTATCGAAGAATTACTGTCTGCCAGCCCGGACACGGACGACAGGGAGGACGTAGTAGTTGACGAGATTGAGGACAGGGATAATGCCAACTTAAGCGTCACAAAGACGATGAGCCGTTTAGGAACAGTGGTATTCCTGTTTATTTTCAATATCGGGATTTCGATTTTTATATTTTTACTAACGGGCATGATGATATTTTCGCAGGTGCTATTTATCCTGTATGCTATGTTCCTGCCCGTCAGTTTTATTTTGTCCATGCTGCCAACTTATGAAAGTATGGCGAAAAAGGCACTTACAAAGCTGTTCAATACGATTATGCTCCGTGCCGGTATTACGCTGGTGATTACGGCGGCTTTCAGCATATCCGCTATGTTTTACTCTATCTCCGCAGGTTATCCGTTCTTTATGATAGCGTTCTTGCAGATAGTGACCTTTGCAGGAATCTACTTTAAGCTGGGGGATTTGATGGCAATATTCAGCCTGCAATCCTCGGACACGCAGCAGGTGGGCAGACGTATCCTGTTCTTGGGGCGTGGTACAAGACGTTTGGAGCGCAGGATAGGAAGAACCGTAGCCGCTGGTGCTGCCGGAGGTGCGGTTGGTGCGGCGGTAACCGCTCGCTCGCAAAAGAACAGTTCGGCAAAAACGGGAAGTCATGACAGACCAAACCATGACACACAGACGGATTCTCCGGCAAACAATAGCACTTCTACTTTCGGGAAACGTGCCGGTGGGAAAGTGGGTGCTGCCCTTGACGGCAAAGACCGTATTCGTGATAAGGCAAAGTCTGTAAAACAGCAGGTCAGGGATATACCGATACAGACACACAGTACGCTATCCATAGCGGCGTAAATCGGATTCAGGAAAATGTATCGGATTTCCGGCGTGGCATTGTGGAGGAACAGGCAACAAGAAAACAAGGACGTGCCGACAGGCAGAATCAGCACAAGCAGACTATTGCAGAAAAACGCAAGGAGCTGGACAGGGCAAGACAAGGCTCTGGTTCTACAGGGAAAGGAGCTGCCCCAACCCATGACCGACCAGCGACAACGCCTGTATTGGTGAAGTCAGGTTCACAGGCGGCAGCTAACAGGCAGAAAGAATCTATGGCTAGGGAGCGTCCGACGACGGCAGAAAAAGGACAGGCAGCGACGGACAGGACGAGAGACGCAGCTTTAAAACAGCAGGAAAATGCAAGGGGAAACCAGCCTGTTTCTGCTGCTTTATCACGACAGAGCGTAAAACGGCAAAAGTCAACGACGGTTATCAAGAAAAAGACGGTTAATCCATCTACTGTCAATCAGACTTCCTATCAGACCGCCAGCCGGAAAGGACGGAAGAAATGAAGTTAAGATATTTGGCGGTATTCGGTGGGATATTTACAGTGATTATCAGCCTGCTTTTGTTCCTGTTCATCATAACCGCAGATGATGAAGAAAGCGGCACTTCTTCCTTTGATTTTTCGGGAATGAACTTATCCCCGGAGGTATTGAAACACCAGCCTACGGTTGAAAAATACGCAAGACAGTACGGAATTGAGGACTATGTGGATTACCTGCTTGCGATTATGCAGGTAGAATCTGGCGGCACGGCTACGGACGTTATGCAGTCCTCGGAATCTCTCGGTTTGCCGCCCAACTCCCTCTCTACAGAGGAATCCATCAGACAGGGGTGCAAATATTTCTCGGAATTGCTAAAATCTGCAAAGGCAAGCGGCTGTGACATCAATACGGTCGTACAAGCCTACAATTACGGCGGCGGCTTTATCGGCTATGTCGCCGGACACGGGAAGAAATATACCTATGAGCTGGCGGTGAGCTTTACAAGGGAGAAATCCGGCGGCGTGAAAGTCAGCTATAAAAATGAGATTTCCATAAAGGAAAACGGCGGCTGGCGTTACCGATACGGGAATATGTTCTATGTAAGGCTGGTGTCGCAATACCTCGCCGCTCCCAGCTTTAATAACGCTACAGCGCAGAAAATCTTTAGTGAAGCGTTGAAGTATCAAGGCTGGAAATATGTATTCGGGGGCAGCAATCCGAACACCAGCTTTGATTGCTCTGGACTTGTCCAGTGGTGCTACGGAAAGGCAGGTATCAAGCTCCCCCGTACCGCACAAATGCAGTATGACGCTACCCAGCACATACCGCTGTCACAGGCAAAGGCTGGCGACTTGGTATTTTTCCACTCTACCTACAATTCGGGAACATATGTAACGCATGTGGGGATTTATGCCGGTAACAACCGTATGTATCATGCCGGAAATCCCATTGGCTATGCAGATTTGACAGGCTCGTACTGGCAGAAACATCTAATCGGCGCAGGACGGATGAAAACAAAATAAAAAGGAAAGGAATGGTATCTATGCTATTTAAGAAAAAAGAAAAAGAATCAAAACCTAAAAAAGAAAAACGAGTGCCTGTAATGAAAATCGGCACACATAAGAAAACGGTACTTGCCCTGTGGCTGGTGCTGCTGGCAAGCGTCAGTTTCGGGGTATATAAGAACTTCACCGCCATTGACAGGCACACGGTACATGAAAAGGAAGTCATAGAGCAGCGGATTATCGACACGAATCGGATTGAAAATTTCGTCAGAGCTTTTGCAGCGGATTATTATTCTTGGAGCAACACGCAGGAATCCATTGACGCAAGGACTACGAATATCAACCGCTATCTGACAAAAGAATTACAGGATTTGAATGTGGATACGGTGCGGCAGGATATACCTACCAGCTCCACGGTTACGGACGTTAAAGTTTGGGATATTGAACAGGAGGGAACAGAGGATTTCACTGTGGCCTACTCGGTAGACCAGACCGTGACAGAGAGGGAACAGTCCATAGGCTGTACTTCTGCTTATACAGTAGTGGTTCATGTAGACGATAACGGGGATATGGTGATTACGAAGAATCCCACCGTCAGCAGCCTGCCGGGAAAATCCGGCTATGAGCCAAAGATTAAAGAATCTGACGGAATGGTGGACGCTGCCACTACGGAGGAAGTGACAGAGTTCTTGGAGACGTTCTTCAAGTTGTATCCAACGGCTACGGAAAAGGAGCTTGCCTATTATGTGGAGGGGAATATGCTTACGCCTGTAGGCTGTGATTACCTGTATTCGGAGCTTATCAATCCCATATTCATAAAAGACGGGGAGCAGGTGAAAGTGTCCGTGTCCGTAAAGTATCTGGATAACCGGACGAAAGCGGCGCAGATTTCACAGTTTGAATTGACGCTGGAAAAGGATAGGAACTGGAAGATTGTAGGGTAATAAAAATAGGCTTGCACTACATTTTATTTGTTCTGCAAGCCTATTTTTATATAAGGTTTTTATACTTTCTTAATGTTGATAAATCTTAAAATATTTTCGTTGAATGGTTGGATTTCATTATAAATGAAACCAATCTCACGTTTTGGTATAGGTTTAGATAATTGTATTTCTATAAGCGAACCTGTTTGTAATTCTTTTGCAACAAATTGTTTAACAACACAGGATATGCCGATTCCCATTTTCGCAAATTCTATAAGCATATCCATATCGTTTACTTCAAGTATGTGCAATGGCATTATATTATTTTGAGCATAGTAATTGTTGAGGTGCATACGAGAAACATTATCTTTGTCTAGTAGCATAATATTGGCATATTCAAATATATCATCATTCTTGCAATTTAACTTATTTCTGTATGTTGGAGTACAGATAAAAATGTATTCGATAAATCCGATAGAATGATATTTCATAATTCGGCTGTTTTCTGGTTTTGCCACAAGTGCTAAATCTATGTTACATTCTTCAATCATAGAACAAGCATTTACTGATGACGTACATGTGATAGATATATCTGTACTCGGATATACATTAGTAAATTCTTTGAGATATGGCATAAGAAAGTATTTGCACAATACATTACTGGCAGCTATCCGTAAATACCCTGTGTTTTGAGGAAATCTAAGAAGATTTTCTGTTTCATGCAAAATACTTAACGCTTTTTTAGAACTGTCATATAGCTGCCGTCCTTTTTCTGTCAGTTCGACACCTTTAGATTTCCTAATAAAAAGAGTAGTGTTAAGACTTTCTTCCAATTTCTTTATTGTTATACTGACCGCTGGCTGGGAAATAAAAAGCTGTCCGGCAGCTTTTGAGATACTTTTATTTTCTGCAACTGAAAGAAATATTTTATATTTAGCAAGATTATCATACTTATCCATGTTATCGCCTCATATAATTTTAAATTATATATCTGATAAATTCCATATATTTGCATTATATCATTATGGATTGTATAATTCAATCAAACTGAAATATTAAAGGAGATTTGTATGGTTATATACGAATTTGATGGAGAAAAATATAAAAACTCTTCAAGTCATCAAAAAGAATGGGGAGTAGCTTTAATTTCACAATTATCATTGAAAGGTAACGAGATAATTTTAGACTTGGGGTGTGGTGACGGGGTTTTAACAGAGAAACTATCTGGCTTTGTACCAGATGGAAAAGTGAAAGGAATTGATTCTTCTATCGGAATGATTCAAACTGCAAGAAAAATCAAAAGAGTAAACCTTGAATTTATCCAGATGGATATTAATACAATGGGTTTTAAAAATGAGTTTGATATTATTTATTCAAATGCAGCATTACATTGGGTGAAAAATCATAACAGACTTTTAGAAAAGTCTTATGCAGCCTTGAAAAATCAAGGAGTGATATTATGGGAATTTGGCGGTGATGGTAATTGTTCCAATTTTTTTAACGTAGTACGTAATAAGATAAAAGAGGATAAATATGTACAATATTTTAGTGATTTTGAATGGCCGTGGTTCATGCCAACAAAATTACAGTATGAAGAATTGATTTCCTCAATAGGTTTTACAGCTTTCACAGTTGAGGAAATAAACAAGGATAAGTATTTACATCTTCTAATGCAATAATAAATTGGATAGACCAGCCCTCTATCATTCCGTTTTTAGAACAAGTGCCGCATGAACTAAAAACAAGTTTCCGCAATGAAATAATTAAGGAAATGCTGAATAGAACACAACAGCAAGACGGAACTTATTTTGAAACATTTCGGAGAATAAAAGTATATGCGGAAAAATAATTGAACCTTAATTCCCTTTCTGAATAGCTCGGACAGAAAAAACCTTTCTAATTGGATAAAAGGAAACCTATAAATACAAGGTTACATTCCATACACTGTATAACATGTAACCTTGTATGAATATGGACTTACTTTACAGGTCAAAATGCTCTTTCATTGACGCAATCCATGTTTCGATTGCCTGTATGAGAATGAGCTGCTGTTCTAAAACTGCCATTCCTGTTTCGGGGATTTCGGGAGCATTTTTTTTAAGGTTCTCGTTTTCTTCAAGATATGATTTGAGCGTTTTGATATTGTCCTCAATGTTAGCAAGGCAGACTTTTTGATTTTCTCTGGATAAGCTGTCAAGGTTGACGATTACCGCATTGAAATCCAGAAAAATATGAATCGGCTTTAAGGATATTTCTATCATCAGTTTTTCAAATTGGGATTTTCCGGAATCGGTTAATGTATAAACTGCCTTTTCCGGCATTTTTCCCTCTTTGACCTGTGTGCTGGTGATGTAACCCTTTTCCTCTAGCTGGATTACTTTTTTGTAGATTGAGGGAGTGCTGATTTTTACCCATTTGGAAATATTCCGATATTCAACCAGTTTTTGAATATCATACGCGCTCATGGATTCCTTTTTGAGAATCCCTAATACGATTAAATCTATCGTTGCCATAAAATGTCCTCCATTTCTCTTGACAACCACTATAAATTATAGTAGTATTGGTTTTACAGTTCATATACTGTAATTTATACTATTATATTTTATACTTTGTGTCAAGAGAAAGGAGATTTTTACATGAACAAACAAAGCAGTAAAATGGAACTCTTAGGAAATGCCCCAATACCAAAGGCTCTTATGGCAATGGGAATCCCTACTATGCTGGGTATGATGGTAAATGCCGTCTATAATCTGGTGGACGCTTATTTTGTGGGCGGCTTAGGTACAAGCCAGATGGGAGCGATTTCAGTTGTTTATCCTCTCGGTCAGGTGGTTGTAGGTTTGGGATTGCTGTTCGGAAATGGTGCGTCCTCCTATCTTTCCAGATTATTAGGAAAGGGAGATAAGGAGAAAGCAAATCAAGTAGCGAGTACCGCACTGTACGGCAGTGTTACCGCAGGTGCGGTTATAATTATTTTGTCTATGATTTTTCTTCGCCCTATTTTAAAACTTTTGGGAGCAACGGACAGTATCATGCCCTATGCAGTAACTTATGCCGGTATCTATATTATTTCCTGTATCTTCAACGTATTTAATGTCACAATGAACAATATTGTAACAAGCGAGGGTGCGGCAAAGACAACAATGTGTGCGCTGATGACCGGCGCAATACTGAATATCGGTTTAGACCCTCTATTCATCTATGTATTTGATATGGGAGTTGCCGGTGCAGCAATAGCAACCGCAATCTCACAGATTGTTTCAACGTCTGTATATTTGATATTTGTCCGAAAGAAAAAGAGTATCTATCGCTTTAAGATAAAGAATTGCTCTTTTACGAAAGAAATCATGTCGGAGATATTTAAGATTGGAATACCTACTTTAGTGTTTCAAATATTGACAAGTCTTTCGATTTCTCTTGTTAATACACGGGCAATGGCATACGGGGATTCTGTGATTGCCGGTATGGGTGCTGTGACAAGAATTGTATCTATGGGAAGTCTGATGGTATTCGGATTTATCAAAGGATTTCAGCCGATTGCAGGATATAGTTACGGTGCGAAAAAGTTTGACCGATTACAGGAGGCAATCAAAACTTCTATTCTATGGTCTACGGTATTTTGCGTTATTTATGGGTTGATATTAGCAATATTTTCAGAGGGAATCATATCTCAATTTACAAAAGATGATTTGGAAATGATTCAAGCGGGAACACAATCATTACGCATAAATGGTATTTCGTTTATCCTGTTCGGGTATTATACAGTGTATTCCTCATTGTTCCTTGCACTTGGAAAAGGATTGGCAGGATTCATCTTGGGAGCTTGCAGACAGGGTATCTGCTTTGTACCTGTGATTTTGATTCTTCCTGCACTCTGGGGGATAAATGGGATTCTGTATGTACAGCCGATTGCAGATGTTCTTTCTGCCATAATCACTGTATTTATGGCATTGCATTTACATAAGGAATTAGTATTGACAAAGCAAAAGTATCTGATTGTTAAAGCAGAATAGAATAAGGAGATAATTGATGATAAACCAACAATGGGTTATGTGTCCTGTTTGTGACAACAAAACAAGAATTAAAATACGAAAGGATACGGAGCTGATAAACTTTCCTTTATATTGTCCGAAGTGCAGAAAAGAAAGTTTAATCAATGTAAAGAATCAGAAAGTGTCCATTGTGAAAGAGCCAGACGCTAAGACGCAGAGCCGGTAATGCCGAGAATAAAAATATTCTTGGATTATCGGCTTATTTTATTGACAAGGAAAAGTGGAGGGTTATTTTTTCTCCACTTCCTTTGACTTGATGATTCCATCAGCGACGCTCTTTACAATCACTAAATCCTTATCGGACAATTTGTTGAGCTGCATTTCCAACTGCCGCCGTCTGGTGCTTTTTGCCGGATCAGGCGCAGAAAGGAAAAATTCATCAGTTGACACATTGAGCAAATGCACAAGGTCATAGAATACCTGTAGGCTTGGGTGCTTACCCTTATCCTCAATGTTGGTTAAGTAGCGTGGGTCAATCTCAATCATTGCGCCCACTTGTTCACGGGTTAAACCCTGTTTATTTCGGGCGGCTTTGATTGCCAGTCCGAAAGCTCTGAAATCGTACCTATCTTCTTTTTTACGCATAGTAAATCACCTCACTACATTCTACAGTTCCTATGGAAGAATGAACAGGTATGGAAAAGCGTGTTATATAGTCTCGTAGTTCCTATTATGTGTAAAAAGATATGAATACGCTGCAACTGCGGTTAATAAAAAAACCGTTGTTTACAGCTCTTTTTGGAATACAGACTTTGATATATTCTTTCGGACGACGGTTGAAAAGCCGCCGTTTTTTCTTTTTCCTCACGGTGCAGACATAAGGTTATTTTGTTTCAGCGGCTATAGGAGGCAGCCGCTTTGAAAGAGATTTACTATTCGTTTCTTCTGGCAGAAAAATTACTGTCAAAAAAATCTTAGCCATCACAGCGGCAAAATGCGCCCTTGTATATGGTTTTTCAGATGATATGACAGGAACTATCAAGAAAGTGCATGGACAATATTTTCCTATTGTTCCTGTGCTTTTTTGCTGCCTGACGATATTTTTTGAATTTTTTCCCAGACTTGCAACAAATCACGTCTACGCAGCGAGTGTTAGTGCGAAATGGGAAAGAAATCTCTTATCCCCTTTCAGTTTAGCCAGAAAGGGGGTGAGATTATGAAACCATCTTCTTTCCAAAATGCTATCCGACTTCAATTTGATTGTCTGGCAAAGCGTGTTGTTGATACGACCGTCAAGGACTATCAGAGGGAGTTAAGCCGACACGCAGCGCACGTAACGCCATTTTCTGAATTGTCGGAGCAGGCGTTAAGCGGTATCGGCACGACGGACGAATACGATTCCGATTATTCCTGCTTTGAAGTTTTAGGAATGAAAGTCAAGGTGAACAATGAGCAGTTGGCAGAAGAATTAAAGCGATTGCCGGAGAAAAAGCTGGATATTCTGCTGATGTTTTATTTTCTGGAAATGTCTGACGCTGAAATTGCCGACTTGCTACAGATTGACCGGACGACTTCTTTCCGAAACCGCAGGAAATCACTGGAAGAAATCAAAAAGATACTACAGGAGGACGAGCTATGAAATCCGCAGAAAAATGTCCGTCATTCACTGTTATTTCCACTGCCGCCGACGGCGACGCACAGGCAATCGAAAAAATACTAAAGCACTATGACGCTTATATCTCGAAAGCCAGCTTGCGCCCGTTGTACGACGAATACGGTAATATCTACATAGCCGTGGATACGGAACTGAAAGGAAGAATCAGAACCGCCATGATGGAAATGATTCTGAAATTTGAAGTTGAGATAGTGTAATTTGGTTTACCTGTTCTTTGACAACTGAATAGAGCGGATAGATACGTTTGATATGCGGAGAGCCGGTGGAGATTACACGCTATGACCTGTAAAAAATAAAGAGAGCGATTCATGTAATGCTTTACAAGCAACTGTTGGAAAGGTTGTTGCCATGACCTGCATATTTGGATAATGATACACCCGTATGACACGGTTCGCCCATCAGAATGGGAAAGGTGAAAGTCCTGTGGAGCTTGCCAGAGCCATTTATCTGCTAGTTATGGAATATTAAAAGGAGGTGCATAAAAACAAGGATATATCCATTTTAACAATTAGAATGAACGATATAAAGAGAGGTATTTTTTATAATGAATAAAACAAAATCCAGAGTAACAAAACCAGCCGCTTACTGTAGATATAGAACATTTATCCGCTATGCTGTCCTGTGGTAATGCTACTGCAAGAAAAATCGGAGAGCAGGCAAAAGCAAAGATTATCATAGGTCGCCGGGTTCTCTATTCTGTGGAAAAGATAAAAAAATATTTGTCATGTCTCGAAGAATAATATCGAATATATGTTTATATTTTCTGTGATTAGTGGTATAATATTTATAGATAAAACCACGTCATGGGAACATTAAAGGGGGCAAAAGAAAGGATTGATTCTCATGGCAAATAGCAGAAAAGACCATAAAGGGAGAAAATTAAGAGAGGGCGAAAGCTGGCGTAATGATGGCAGGTACAGTTATCGTTATACTGATATAAGGACAGGAAAGCGACAGACAATTTATGCACAGGATTTACCAGAGCTTAGAGAAAAGGAAAAGCAGATTGCAAAAGATATAGATGATAACATTCTGACTGACAATGCAATTAAGAAGATGACGTTGAATACCTTGTTTGAAAGGTATCTGGCTACTCGTAAACTGGCTGATTCCACCAGAGTAAACTACACTAGGATTTGGGATAATCAAGTGAGAGATGAAATAGGGAATATCAAGGTTGTACAGATTTTACCATCACATATTAAAGGCTTTTATTCCAAACTGTCAAAAGCTGGCTATGCTCATTCGACGATTAAAAATATTAATACTATGATTTATCCGGCTCTCGAAATGGCAGTTGATGATGATATTATCCGTAAGAATCCAGCAAAGGGTTCTATCAGTGATTATGGCAGACAGGCAAAAGAACGGGAAGCGTTGTCAATTTCACAGCAGGAAAAGCTCATTGATTTTGTAAAGCAAAGCAATGTCTATAATGTCCATTATCCAATGCTTATGATTATGATAGGTACAGGATTGAGGTGTGGTGAATTAATCGGGCTTACATGGAAAGATGTAGACACAAAGGCAAGGAGACTGAATGTAGACCATCAGCTCATTTATAAAAATCTGGGTGATGGCTGCCGTTTCCACATTTCTACTCCCAAGACTGATTCTGGTATCCGAGTTATACCTATGACGCAGGAAGTACAGAAAGCGTTTGAAGAACAGAGGAAGATTAACTTTATGCTGGCAAAGGATAAATCAATTGAAGTAGACGGCTATTCGGGGTTTGTTTTTACCGCTAAATCCGGCAGGCCGCTTATGCCATATGGGGTAAATAGTGTATTGTATAATATTGTGGATGCTTACAATAAAGAAGAAGTACAGAAAGCAAAGAAAGAACATAGAAAAGCAGAACTACTTCCAAAAGTATCCGCTCACGTTATGCGTCATACAGCCTGTACCAGAATGGCAGAGTGCCGTATGGATATTAAAGTTTTGCAGTATATCATGGGGCACGCTCATATTGATGTGACAATGGACGTGTATAACCACTTGGGAGACAGAGAAAGAATCGAACAGGAAATTGCAAGGCTGGATAGTATGGCGATAAATTTCTGACACAAAAATATAAAAATTGGTGTCAAACTGGTGTCAAAACCTATGAAAAGGACAATTACAGGAAAACAAAGTGTGTGCAAACCATTGATTTCAGGCGGTTTGCAAAAATTATCAGAAAAAATTAGCACTCACCTATTGACAGTGCTAACAACGGGTGATATAGTTCAACTAACAAATCAAATCCGCATATTCTGGCCATAAAAACACAGAATATCCATAGATTTCGTCAGGAGGTATCATTATGAACATACAGAAATTCACACAAAAGTCAATCGAAGCTATCAACGACTGTGAAAAGTTAGCCTATGAATATGGCAACCAGGAAATTGAACAGGAACATTTGCTGGCGGCCCTGATGCGTCCGGAAGACGGCCTGATTCCCAAAATGATTGAGAAAATGGAGATAAACAAAGAACATTTCACAGACAATGTGATCCGCCATCTGGAAAAGCGCGTCAAGGTATCCGGCGGGCAGGTGTATATCGGCCAGGCATTAAACAAAGTCCTGATCAGCGCAGAAGATGAAGCAAAACAAATGGGCGACGAATATGTATCCGTAGAACATTTATTTTTATCTCTGCTGAAATATCCCAACCCGGCTGTCAAAGAAATTTTAAACGAATACGGCATTACCAGAGATCGTTTTCTGCAGGCTCTCTCCACCGTAAGGGGTAATAAACGGGTAACGTCCGACAATCCGGAAGCAACCTATGATACCCTGGAAAAATACGCCGTTGATTTAGTGGCCTTAGCCAAAGATCAAAAGCTGGACCCGGTCATCGGAAGAGACAGCGAAATCCGAAATGTCATCCGGATTCTGTCCCGCAAAACCAAGAACAATCCTGTGCTGATCGGAGAACCCGGCGTTGGTAAAACAGCCGTTGTAGAAGGCCTGGCACAGCGGATTGTCCGGGGCGACGTACCGGACGCTTTAAAAGATAAAAAACTGTTTGCGCTGGATATGGGCGCTTTGGTAGCCGGAGCAAAATACAGAGGAGAATTTGAGGAACGCTTAAAAGCAGTGCTGGATGAAGTGAAAAAATCCGAAGGCCAGATTATCCTCTTTATTGATGAGCTGCATACCATTGTAGGCGCCGGAAAAACAGACGGAAGCCTGGACGCCGGAAATATGCTCAAGCCAATGCTTGCCAGAGGCGAACTCCACTGCATCGGCGCAACGACCTTGGATGAATACCGCCAGTACATTGAAAAAGACGCCGCTTTAGAGCGCCGGTTCCAGCCGGTTCTGGTAGATGAACCCACGGTGGAAGATACCATATCGATCCTCAGAGGATTAAAAGAACGGTACGAGGTATTTCATGGAGTAAAAATTGCAGACTCCGCCCTGGTATCTGCCGCCGTACTGTCCAACCGCTATATTTCCGACCGTTTTTTGCCGGACAAAGCGATTGATCTGGTGGATGAAGCCTGTGCGTTAATCAAAACAGAACTGGATTCCATGCCTACAGAACTCGATGAACTGAACCGCCGTGTGATGCAGCTGGAAATTGAAGAAACCGCTTTGAAAAAAGAAGAAGACCGCCTGAGTAAAGAAAGGCTTGCGGCGCTGCAAAAAGAACTGGCGGAATTACGGGATGAATTATCCGCCCGGAAAGCGCAGTGGGATAATGAAAAAGCGTCCATCGAACGCGTCCAGAAATTAAGAGAAGATCTGGAAAACCTGAAAAATGAAATCAAACAGGCACAGCAGAACTATGATCTGGAAAAAGCCGCGGAACTGCAGTACGGCAAACTGCCTCAGATACAGAAAGAACTGGAGCTGGAAGAATCCAAAGCAAAAAGCGAAGAGCTGACGCTGGTACATGAAACGGTCAACGATGAAGAAATCGCCAGGATTATTTCCCGCTGGAGCGGTATTCCAGTGGCAAAACTGACTGAAAGCGAACGGAATAAAACACTTCATTTGGATGACGAGCTGCATCGGCGTGTAATTGGCCAGGATGACGGCGTAACAAAAGTGACGGAAGCCATTATCCGTTCCAAAGCCGGGATTAAAGATCCGACCAAACCGATTGGTTCCTTCCTGTTTTTAGGGCCGACCGGCGTAGGAAAAACAGAGCTTGCAAAAGCACTGGCGGAGAGCCTGTTTGACGATGAAACGAATATGGTTCGCCTCGATATGTCTGAATATATGGAAAAATATTCCGTCTCCCGCCTGATTGGAGCGCCTCCAGGATACGTCGGCTATGATGAAGGCGGCCAGCTGACAGAGGCTGTTCGCAGAAAACCATATTCCGTTGTTTTATTTGATGAGGTGGAAAAAGCGCACCCGGATGTGTTCAATGTATTGCTGCAGGTATTAGACGACGGACGGATTACCGATTCCCAGGGACGCACCGTAGATTTTAAAAACACAATTATTATTATGACTTCAAATATTGGCTCTTCATTGTTATTGGAAGGCATTGAGGCTGACGGCAGCATAAACAGCAAAGCGGAACAAGCTGTAATGGAAGAATTACGGGGAAATTTCCGGCCGGAATTTTTAAACAGATTAGATGAAATAATCCTCTTTAAACCGCTGACAAAAGACAATATCGGAAGCATTATCCATCTTCTTTTGGAAGAGTTAAACGGAAGATTAAAAGACAGGGAAATCAAAGTTGCCCTGTCAGAAGAAGCAGAAGCATATATTGTGGAGCACGGCTACGATCCGGTATTTGGCGCAAGGCCGTTAAAGCGGTTTTTGCAGAAACATGTGGAAACACTGTCAGCCAAACTGATTTTAGCAGATAAAGTGCAGGGCGGCGATACAATTTGGATTGCAGTAAAAGAGGATGCGCTTACTGCGGAGGTCAGAAGCGGTAAAGAAAAGATAGAATAATGGTTTAGGTATGCCGGATAAAAAGCAGGACGCACGATTACGGATGATGCGTCCTGCTTTCTTTTCCGTCCACAGATACAATGCCTTTTTCATGGGCGCCATCTGCCTTCCCGGCTGGTATTTTTGTAACTTTAAAAGTTTCATTAAAATCCAAAAAAGATTGATTGACAGCAGACTTTGCGTATGTTAGCCTATAACAGTGGTTTTATTTATAAGTTTAGTAAGGTAACGTGATAGCAAAGTATCACAGAAGAGGAGGACTTTCTATGAAAAAAATAGCAGCAACAGCAGTGATAATCGGAATGGCAGTATCTATGGCTGCCTGCGGAAAGAGCGGGGACAAGGGTACCTTTACGGTGGGCTTCGATCAGGATTTTCCGCCGTTTGGCTACGTAGGAGACGATGGAGAATTTACCGGATTTGATATTGAAATGGCTACAGAGTGTGCAAAACGTATGGGAAAAGAAGTTGCCCTTCAGCCGATTGACTGGGATGCAAAGGATATGGAACTGGAATCCGGAACCATTGACTGCATTTGGAACGGTTTTACGATGAATGGAAGGGAAGACCAGTATACATGGAGCGATTCTTATATGGATAATACGCAGGTAGTGATTGTAAAGAGTGATTCCGGAATCAGTTCCCTGGCGGATCTGTCAGGCAAAATTGTAGAAGTACAAAAGGAATCTTCTGCACAGTCTGCATTAGAAGACGAAGATCATGCCGAGCTTTTAGCTTCTTTTGGAGATTATCTGCAGGTGGGAGAATATAATACCGCATTTATGGATCTGGAATCCGGAGCAGTGGATGCGATTGCCATTGATATTGGCGTGGCAAACTTCCAGTTAGAAGGAAAAGAAGCTGATTATACGATTCTGGATGAAGTAATTTCCTCCGAGCAGTATGCAATTGGATTTTTAAAGGGAAATGAAGAACTGCGGGATGAAGTACAGAGTACATTGATGGAAATGGTGGATGACGGTACATTTGCTGAGATTTCTGAGAAATACTTTGGATATGATGTCTGTACATTAAAATAAGAACAGATGCGTCAGGAAAGAGGAACATATGAGTTTACAAGTTATGATGCTGCAGCTTGCGGAAGGAATGGTTACGACAGTGATGATATTTGCGCTGACGCTGCTGTTTTCCCTTCCTCTTGGGCTTGTGATATCCTTTGGGAGAATGTCGAAACATCCGCTGCTGCGCGGCCTTACCAAAATATATATTTCCCTGATGCGGGGAACGCCCCTGATGCTGCAGCTTCTGGTGGTGTATTTTGGCCCGTATTACATATTTGGCATTAACATTACTTCTGCTTACAGGGCTTATGCGGTGGTAATTGCGTTTTCCATCAATTATGCGGCATATTTTGCAGAAATTTACCGGGGCGGGATTGAATCCATGCCAAAGGGACAGTATGAAGCGGCAAAGGTTCTGGGCTATACAAAGGCTCAGACGTTTTTTACAATTATACTTCCGCAGGTAATCAAGCGGATTCTTCCTTCTGTCACAAATGAAGTGATTACCCTGGTAAAAGATACCTCTCTGGCTTTTTCAATTGCCTATACGGAAATGTTTACCATGGCAAAAGCCATTGCGGCTTCCCAGAAAAGCATGGTGCCCTTTGTGGCGGCGGCTGTTTTCTACTATATATTTAACTTTATTGTAGCTGCGGGTATGGAACGCTGGGAAAAGAAATTGAGTTATTATAGTTAGGGAGGCGGCAGGATGAAGTTACTGGAAATGAATCATGTAAAAAAAAGCTTTGATGGAAATGTAGTATTAAAAAATATCAGCCTGTCTGTGGAAGAGGGGGAAGTCGTGTCGATTATCGGTCCTTCCGGTTCCGGAAAATCCACGCTTTTGCGCTGCGCTACGCTTCTGGAGACGATGGATGACGGGGATTTGTATTATCTGGGTGAAGCGGCGGCAAAAAGTGAATCGGGCCGTGCCGTCTATGCGCCGGCTGACAAACTGAAAAAAATTGAGCGCCAGTTCGGCCTCGTCTTTCAGAATTTTAACCTGTTTCCGCATTTTTCTGTCAGGAAGAATATTGTGGATGCGCCGCTCCGTGTCCAGAAGCGGCAGAGAGAAGAAGTAGTAAAAGAAGCGGAGGCTCTGCTTGCCAAGATGGGATTAAGCGACAGAGCCGATTACTATCCCTGCCAGCTGTCCGGCGGGCAGCAGCAAAGGGTATCCATTGCACGGGCGCTGGCGATGAAGCCGAAGATTCTGTTTTTTGATGAACCGACTTCCGCATTAGACCCGGAGCTTACCGGAGAAATTTTAAAGGTAATTACAGAGCTTGCAAAAGAGAAGATGACCATGGTCATTGTCACCCATGAAATGCATTTTGCAAGGGATGTGTCTGACCGGATGATTTTTATGGATAATGGGGTTATCGTAGAAGAAACTACGCCGGAAGCGCTCTTTGCATCGGAAAATGAGCGTACACGGGAGTTCCTTGGGAAATATCATATACAGAATGATTCTGTTGTCTAAGTGATGTATCTGTGTCCGGGACAGTAAGAACAAAGGCTATCTCTTTACAAATGAGATAGCCTTATCTGTTCGCTTTGTAACATTCCTTTATTTTATCGCCACATATTTTGCGTCCTCTTCTTTGAAATAGTCATTCATATTACTGCTGAGTCCGCTTGCCTTCCATGCCTGATCAAATGTGATATCCTCCAGGTTGCTCAAAAAGACGAAAGTACTGTCTTTAGCAGCATTACCGCCCAGACTTCCAGTAATTTCCAGCCGGTACTGGTAGGTATGCGTATCTGTTTTCCAGGAACCATCGCTTAGTTCATAATGCCTGACCAGAATTACAAAATCGTCGTCTCCAGCGCTTTCTTCCGTGGGAGCTGACACTTCATAAGTCTTAACCACAGATGGTTCCTGCGCTGCACTCTGAAAAACCGCAGTATTATCGCCTTCTTCGCTGGAGTCCATAATAGAGCCGTCTTTAACGGCAGTCCCAGACTGTTGCGTTCCACATGCGCATAGTAAAGTTGAAATAAGGCTGCAGAAACAGATCAAACTGTATATGCTCTTTTTCATTGTTCGTTTCTCTCCTTCCTATGTTTTCACCCGCCTGCGGCAGCTCTTTTTATGGAACAGCAATTTTAGTTTTCTTTATCCAATTCTGCCAGCTTCATCGCGCGGACTTTTAATGGAAGCCCAAACAATGTAATAAATCCTTCCGCATCATGATGATCATATAAATCGCCTGTGGTAAAGCTTGCAAGAGATTCATTGTACAGAGAATACGGAGAAGTCGTTCCGGCTTTGATAATATTGCCTTTGTACAGCTTGAATTTTACTTCGCCGGTCACATATTCCTGCGTAGATTCCACAAATGCCTGAACCGCTTCACGCAGAGGCGTAAACCATTTTCCTTCATATACAATCTGAGCCATCTTATTGCCCATATCTTTTTTAACATCCATCGTAGCACGATCCAGCACAAGCTCTTCTAACTGCTGATGCGCCTCCATCAAAATCGTGCCGCCAGGAGTCTCATATACACCTCTGGACTTCATGCCGACTACACGGTTCTCTACAATATCCACGATACCAATACCATGCTTGCCGCCCAGACGGTTTAACTCCCGGATAATATCTGCGACCTTCATCTTTTTGCCGTTCACAGAAGCGGGAACGCCCTTCTCAAACGTCATGGTCACATATTCCCCTTCTTCCGGAGCCTTTTCCGGAGACACGCCTAACACCAGAAGATGATCATAATTCGGTTCCGCTGCCGGATCTTCCAATTCCAATCCCTCATGGCTGATATGCCACAGATTCCGGTCACGGCTGTAGCTGCTGTCTGCAGAAAACGGAAGATCAATGCCATGAGCCTTACAGTACTCGATCTCAGATTCACGGGAATCCATCGTCCACTTATCATCTCGCCATGCGGCAATAATCTTAAGATCAGGAGCCAGAGCCTTAATCCCAAGCTCAAACCGGATCTGATCATTCCCTTTACCGGTTGCCCCATGGCAGATAGCAGACGCGCCTTCTTTACGCGCAATCTCCACCAGACGCTTTGCAATGCCAGGACGCGCCATAGAAGTTCCTAACAAATATTTGTTCTCATACACAGCCCCAGCCTGTACGCAGGGTACAATATAATCATCACAAAATTCATCTACAATATCTTCAATATACAATTTGCTGGCACCGGATAATTTGGCACGTTCTTCCAGCCCATCCAATTCTTCTTCCTGCCCGCAGTCGATACAGCAGCAGATAACCTCATAATCATAATTCTCTTTCAGCCACGGAATAATCGCAGTAGTATCCAGACCGCCAGAGTACGCTAAAACAACTTTTTCCTTCATAATAACATCTTCCTTTCTTTAATTTTGTCACATGGCGCATGTACACCCGAGGGTATTTTTTGATTTTGCCGTATGTCAATATGTATTACATTTTGGCGTTATTGATAATATACAACAACTCGTATCAAAAGGCAAGTGAAAAAATATACATTCTGTCTCATGAATATTCACGAATAAAAAGCGCATATAAGCATGATTTTTGTTCAATTTTCAGAAAAAACAATATTGCATATTCATACGCAAAAATGTATAATTATTCACAAACAAATAGACAGAAAAAAAGAAAGTAATTGCACGCCGCAATTTACTGCTCCCATCAAAGCGAGAAGCCCTTAAGCTCTAGTTTGTTCCAGTGCGCATGATGAAAAGTTTTGCAATGCGAACCGAAACCGCCGTGACCATATTTCACGCAGGTTTCCATGATACCCAAAAAAACAAAAGCAAATTAACCAGACAAAGATAGCCTTGCCGATAACGTAGTCAGGGAGGGGGCGCTATCACCACCTGCCAACCGGCTTCACTATTACTATCATTACCACAAAACCAGAGTTCCCTCTTTACGAACCGCCAGTTTTGTAATAAGATATACTTTGCAGTTTTTGAGATACCCCTCAATGCCATGCGGCAAATAATAAGGAAACACCCTCCGGGTATCCCT